>NZ_JBFAAP010000013.1:0-168539 GCF_040639815.1 Streptomyces sp. NPDC023723 | reverse complement strand
AACAGCTCACGGGAGCGGAACAGTCGGAGGAATAATCCGACCGTTCACAGCGTCCTCGCTGTATTTTTCTTCAAAGGAACCTCATCCCCAGCAGAAGCTGGAGACGGGGTATCAACATATCTGGCGTTGACTTTTGGCACGCTGTTGAGTTCTCAAGGAACGGACGCTTCCTTTGTACTCACCCGAGAGACTCTCTCAGGCTTTCCTCCGGGCGCTTCCCTTCGGTCTTGCGTTTCCGACTCTATCAGATCTTTCCGATCCGATTTCCTCGGTGCTTTCCAGGTTTCCGCTTCCGCGTTTCCCTTTCCGGCGGTTCCGACTTTATCAGAAGTTCTGAGTCGGAATTCCCGCTCCCGGGGCTCCGGACCGTGAGTTGGTCGGGTGCCCGCCTGAGCGGAGTTGTAAACGTACTGGAGCGGGGCGCCTCGATGCAAATCGAGGCGCCCCGCTCCAGGTTGACGCTGCCGGAGGTCCGACGGACCGTCAGACCTCCACCACCACGGGCAGGATCATCGGGCGGCGCCGGTAGGTGTCCGAGACCCACTTGCCCAGGGTGCGGCGGATCAGCTGCTGGAGCTGGTGCGCCTCGACGACGCCGTCCTGGGCCGAGCGCTCCAGGGCCTCGACGACCTTGGGCAGGACCACGGCGAAGGCCGAGTCCTCGATGCCCGAGCCGCGGGCCTGGACGTGCGGCCCACCGGTGATCTTGCCGGTGGACGAGTCCATCACCACGAAGACCGAGATGATGCCCTCGTCACCGAGGATCCGGCGGTCCTTGAGGGCCGGCTCGCCCACGTCACCGACGGAGAGTCCGTCGACGTAGACGTAGCCCGCCTGGACCTTGCCGGAGATCTTCGCCTTGCCCTCGATCAGGTCGACGGCGACGCCGTCCTCGGCGATGACGATGTGGTCGTGCGGGACGCCGGTCAGGGCGCCCAGTTCGGCGTTGGCGCGCAGGTGGCGCCATTCGCCGTGGACCGGCATCAGGTTCTTCGGGCGGCAGATGTTGTAGAAGTACAGCAGTTCGCCGGCCGAGGCGTGGCCCGAGACGTGGACCTTGGCGTTGCCCTTGTGGACGACGTTGGCGCCCCAGCGGGTCAGGCCGTTGATCACGCGGTAGACCGCGTTCTCGTTCCCGGGGATCAGGGACGAGGCCAGGATGACCGTGTCGCCCTGGACGATGCGGATCTGGTGGTCGCGGTTGGCCATCCGGGAGAGCGCGGCCATCGGCTCGCCCTGGGAGCCCGTGCAGACCAGGACCACCTCGTGGTCGGGGAGGTCGTCGAGGGTCTTGACGTCCACCACCAGGCCCGGCGGGACCTTCAGGTAGCCGAGGTCGCGGGCGATGCCCATGTTGCGGACCATCGAGCGGCCGACGAAGGCGACCCGGCGGCCGTACTCGTGGGCCGCGTCCAGGATCTGCTGGATGCGGTGGACGTGGCTGGCGAAGCTGGCCACGATGATCCGCTTGCGGGCGTTCGCGAAGACCGTCCGCAGCACGTTCGAGATGTCCCGCTCGGGCGGGACGAAGCCCGGGACCTCGGCGTTCGTGGAGTCGGAGAGGAGGAGGTCGATGCCCTCCTCGCTCAGCCGCGCGAACGCGTGCAGGTCGGTGAGCCGGCCGTCCAGCGGGAGCTGGTCCATCTTGAAGTCGCCGGTGTGCACCGCCATGCCCGCGGGGGTGCGGATGGCGACGGCCAGCGCGTCCGGGATGGAGTGGTTGACGGCGACGAACTCGCAGTCGAAGGGGCCGATGCGCTCCCGGTGTCCCTCCGCCACCTGCAAGGTGTAGGGGCGGATGCGGTGCTCCTGGAGCTTGGCCTCGATGAGGGCCAGGGTCAGCTTGGAGCCGATCAGCGGGATGTCCGGCTTCTCGCGGAGGAGATAGGGAACGCCGCCGATGTGGTCCTCGTGGCCGTGGGTGAGGACGATGCCCTCGATGTCGTCGAGACGGTTCCGGATCGACGAGAAGTCCGGCAGGATCAGGTCGATTCCGGGCTGCTCCTGCTCGGGGAAGAGCACTCCGCAGTCGACGATCAGCAGACGGCCGCCGTACTCGAAGACCGTCATGTTGCGGCCGATCTCGCCGAGACCGCCCAGTGGTGTGACGCGCAGGCCGCCCTTGGCGAGCGGCGGCGGTGTGCCCAGTTCGGGATGCGGATGACTCAAAAGACTCTCCTCACCACGCGCGCCACGTGCCGGTGGGGCACGTGGCGCGCGTGTCGTTCGTGCAGATGTGATGTGTGTGGGGCGCAGGCACCGGTGGCCTGCTTATTCAGTTGTCGGGTCCAGTGGAGCGGTGCATCGGTGCCGCGGTGCTGCTGGTCTTGCGAAGTCTGTTGTCAGAGCTGTACCCCGCCGGCGGCAAGATCGATCTTGAGCTGCTCGGTCTCTTCGGGCGTCAGCTCGACCATGGGCGCGCGCAGCGGTCCGGCGGGCAGGCCCTGGAGGGCGAGCGCGGCCTTGGAGGTCATGACGCCCTGGGTGCGGAACATGCCGGTGAAGACGGGGAGCAGCTTCTGGTGGATCTCCAGCGCCTTCTGCACGTCGCCCGCGACGTAGGCGTCGACCAGGGAGCGCAGCTCGGGGGTGACGACGTGGCCGACGACCGAGACGAAGCCGACCGCGCCCACCGAGAGCAGCGGCAGGTTCAGCATGTCGTCGCCGGAGTACCAGGCCAGACCGGACTGCGCGATGGTCCAGCCGGCGCGGCCGAGGTCGCCCTTGGCGTCCTTGTTGGCGACGATCCTCGGGTGCTCGGCGAGCCGGACGATGGTCTCCGTGTTGATCGGGACGCCGCTGCGGCCGGGGATGTCGTAGAGCATGACCGGCAGCTCGGCGGCGTCGGCGACCGCCTTGAAGTGCTGGTAGAGCCCCTCCTGCGGGGGCTTGTTGTAGTACGGCGTGACGACGAGCAGCCCGGTGGCGCCGGCCTTCTCGGCGGCGCGGGTCAGCTCGACGCTGTGCCGGGTGTCGTTGGTGCCGACCCCGGCGACGACGTGGGCGCGGTCGCCGACCGCCGCCACGACGGCCCGTACCAGGTCCGCCTTCTCCGCATCGCTGGTGGTGGGGGACTCGCCCGTGGTGCCGTTGATGACCAGGCCGTCGTTGCCTGCGTCCACCAGGTGGGCGGCGAGCCGCTGCGCGCCGTCGAGGTCGAGTGCGCCGTCCGCCGTGAAGGGCGTGACCATGGCGGTGAGGACCCGCCCGAAGGGGATCTGCGGAGTGGAGGTCGGAGCCATGGGTTACACGCTACTCGTTGCTCGGAGCGGGGTCTTCCCTCGGGGGAGGCGGCACCCTGGGGACGGAGGCGGAGCCCGGCACTGCCTGCTCGGGGGTTCAAGCAGTGCCGGGTCCGTTTGTTCAGGCTAAGTGAACTTCATGAAATGCCGCAATACGGACACCTCGTGCGGCTGATCGCACATGCGTGCCCGCCTGCGCGGCGCGCGGTGCGTTACGGGGCCACCCGGCCGTTGGTGTTGAAGGCCGCGTGGGTCAGCGGCATCAGCCGGGTCCACTCGGCCTCCATCTTCTCGCCGACCATCTCGATCTCCCGCTGCGGGAAGGACGGGACCTTGGCCAGTTCGTGCTGGGTGCGCAGGCCGAGGAAGTGCATCAGCGAGCGGGCGTTGCAGGTGGCGTACATGGAGGAGTACAGGCCGACGGGGAGCACCGCGCGGGCGACCTCGCGGGCGACGCCGGCGGCGAGCATCTCGCGGTACGTCTCGTAGGACTGGCGGTAGGAGTCCGTCATCGCGCGGCCGACCAGTTCCTGCTGGGCCGCGGTGCCCTCGACGAAGCGGTACTTGCCCGGGCGGCCCTCCTGGACCAGCTTGCGGGAGGCGTCGGGGACGTAGAAGACGGGCTGGAGCTCGCGGTAGCGGCCGCTCTCCTCGTTGTAGGACCAGCCGACGCGGTGCCGCATGAACTCGCGGAAGACGAAGATCGGGGCGCTGATGAAGAAGGTCATCGAGTTGTGCTCGAAGGGGCTGCCGTGCCGGTCCCGCATCAGGTAGTTGATCAGGCCCTTGGAGCGCTCCGGGTCCTTGTTCAGCTCGTCCAGGGACTGCTCCCCGACCGTCGAGACCCGGGCGGCGAACAGGACGTCGGCGTCGGCGGCGGTGTGTTTCACCAGCTCGACGGTGATGTCGCTGCGCAGCTCGATCTTGAAGTCGTCTTCGGGCGTGTCGGTCACGGTGTGCAGGGCCTTCCCGTCTCGTCGGATTGCGCACGCCACTCTACGGCGCCGCTAAGAGGGCGTTAAACAGGGCGTTCACTGCCGTGCCGCTATGAAGTCGGTGAAACAGGGCACCTTCGGCAGTGTCCGTTCGTCTGTACATGTGAAAGAGCTCTTGAAGGGAGACGTCCACATGATTGGCCGGCGTGAACCCGTCCCGTTCGCCTTCGTCGCCGAGGCCGACAGGTTCCGCAGCAATGTCGAACCCCCGCCCCGTGAGCGCGCGTCGTTCGGCCAGCTGGCCGGGCGCTGGCTGCTGGGGCTGACCATAGTGGCGGGACTGGTGGGTGCCCTGGTGATCGGGATGCCCGCGCTGTCCCTCGACCACTCCACGCAGGGGACCCAGCAGTCACAGGCGTCCGACCGGCGCTGAGCCGTCCCGGGCCGGCGATGGCTCCATCCCGGCCCCGATGGTGGTGACCGGGGACACAGGTCGATAACCTCACCGGGCACAGCCCACGCATGGAGCGAGTGAGGACCAGCCGTGCCCCTGACCTTCCTGACGGCCGACCGCGCCTTCGACACGGCCGACGACGTCGCGCTGCCGTACGACGACCGGGACCGGTGGCGGCGGCCCTACCGCCCCGGCCCCTGGCGGGTCGGCGCGTCCGCGCTGATGCTGCTGCTGGCGTCGTTCGTGCTGTTCGCGGCCGTGGCCATCGCCGCGACCGGGACCGCCGCCTCGGCGGGTGCCGTCTTCGCGGTCGCCCTGATCGTCATCGGGTGCGCGCTGCGGCTGCTGCGCATGGGCGTGTGGGTCAGCGCGCGGGGCGTGCGCCAGGTCGGTTTCCTGGTCAGCCGGACGGTGCCGTGGGAGCAGGTCGTCGAGGTGCGGACCGTGCAGCAGCCGGTGCGCTGGCTCGGGCTGCCGCGGACGGTGCAGGGGCAGGCGCTGGTTCTCCAGCGCCGCGGGCGGGGTGCCGGTGAGGCCCTGCCGCCGCTGCTGACCTCGCACAACGCGGACTTCCTCGCCCGGTCGGACGGGTTCGACCGGGCCGCCGACGCCGTGGAGGCGTGGGGGGCCGAGTACCGGATCGGCTGAACACCGCCTCGGCTGAGCGGCGTATGACGTGCCGGTGGCCCGGTTCCCGTGGGTACGGGGGCCGGGCCACCGGTATGTCGGGGGCGGGTCAGGCCGTCTCGGTGTGCGGCCGGGACGCGCCCTCGTGCAGGCTGATCGCGTGCTGCATCGCCTTGCGGGCGCGCGGGGTGTCCCGGGCGTCCTGGTAGGCGACGGCGAGGCGGAACCAGCTGCGCCAGTCGTCGGGGGCGTCCTCGGTCTCGGCCTTGCGGCGGGCGAAGACCTCGTCGGCCGAGTCGCGGTCGATCCGGCCGCTCGGGGTGCGCCGCAGCTCGTCCACGGGCAGGGCGCCCTCGGCGTCGAGTTCGGCGGCGAGCCGGTTGGCCTTGCGGACGAACTGGGTGTTCTTCCACAGGAACCACACCCCGATCACCGGCAGGATCAGCACGGCGACGCCCAGGGCGACGGTGACGGGGGTGCCGGCCTCGATGAGCAGCACGCCGCGGCTGCCGGCCAGGACGAAGTAGAAGACCAGGACGAGGGCCGTGACGGCGTAGGTGATCTTGGCGCGCATGAGTCAGGGGCTCGGTTCTGGTCTCGGTTCTGGTGTGGGGTCCGGACTCGGTTCTGGTGTCGGGTCCGGTCTCAGTTCAGGTCCAGGAAGTGTTCCAGGCCGAAGGTGAGGCCCGGGGTGGTCACCACGCGGCGGGCGCCGAGCAGGATGCCCGGCATGAAACTGCTGTGGTGCAGGGAGTCGTGCCGGACGGTGAGGGTCTCGCCCTCGCCGCCCAGCAGGACCTCCTGGTGGGCGAGGAGCCCGCGCAGCCGGACCGCGTGCACCGGGACGCCGTCCACGTCCGCGCCGCGGGCGCCGTCGAGGGCGGTGGCGGTGGCGTCGGGCGCCGCGGGGGTGCCTGCCTTCCGCCGGGCCTCGGCAATGAGCTGTGCGGTGCGGGTGGCGGTGCCGCTGGGGGCGTCCACCTTGTTCGGGTGGTGCAGCTCGACGACCTCGACGGACTCGAAGTACGGGGCGGCGAGCTGCGCGAACTTCATGGTCAGGACGGCGCCGATGGAGAAGTTGGGCGCGATGAGCACGCCCGTCCCCGGGGACCGCTCCAGCCAGGCGTTGAGCTGCGCGAGGCGGTCGTCGGTCCAGCCCGTGGTGCCGACGACGGCGTGGATGCCGTGGCCGACGCAGTAGTCGAGGTTGTCCATGACCGAGGCGGGGGTGGTCAGCTCGACGGCGACCTGGGCGCCGTTTTCGGCCAGCGTCTCCAGGGAGTCGCCGCGGCCGAGGGCGGCCACCAGCTCCATGTCCTCGGCGGCCTCGACGGCCCGGACCGCCTCGGCGCCGATCCGGCCCTTGGCACCGAGGACGGCCACGCGCAGCTTGCTCATGTTCGTTGCTTCCTTACCGACGGATGGGGTCAGGCGACGGCGTCGTGCAGCCGGGACGCCTGCTTGTCCTTCAGCGGGCCGATGACCGACAGCGAGGGCCGCCGTCCCAGGATGTCGCGGGCGACCTCGCGGACGTCGTCCGGGGTGACCGAGGCTATCCGGGCCAGCATGTCGTCGACCGACAGCTGCTCGCCCCAGCACAGTTCGCTCTTGCCGATCCGGTTCATCAGCGCGCCGGTGTCCTCCAGGCCGAGCACCGTGGAGCCGCGGAGCTGGCCGATGGCGCGGTCGATCTCCTCGTCGGGCAGGCCGTGCTCGGCGACCTGGTCGAGTTCGTCCCGGCAGATCTTCAGCACGTCGTGCACCTGGGAGGGCCGGCAGCCCGCGTAGACGCCGAACAGGCCGCAGTCGGCGAAGCCCGAGGTGTACGAGTACACGCTGTAGGCCAGGCCGCGCTTCTCCCGGACCTCCTGGAAGAGGCGGGAGGACATGCCGCCGCCGAGCGCGGTGTTCAGCACGCCGAGCGCCCAGCGGCGCTCGTCGGTGCGGGCCAGGCCCGGCATGCCGAGGACGACGTGCGCCTGCTCGGTCTTGCGGCCGATCAGCTCGACGCGCCCGGCGGTGCGCAGGACGCGGCGGCCCTCGCGCGGGGCGATCGGCGCGGCGGCCGGGTCCTTGAGGGCGCCGGCCTTCTCGAAGGCGGCGCGGACCTGGCGCACCACCTTGTTGTGGTCGACGTTGCCGGCGCAGGCGACTACCAGGTGGGTGGGGTCGTAGTGCTTCTTGTAGAAGCGCCGGATGCGGTCGGCGGTGAGGGCGTTGACCGTGTCGACGGTGCCGAGGACCGGGCGGCCGAGCGCGTTGTCGCCGAACATGGTGTGCGCGAACAGGTCGTGCACGCAGTCGCCCGGGTCGTCCTCGGTCATCGCGATCTCTTCGAGGATGGCGCCGCGCTCGACGTCCACGTCCTCTTCGCGGATGAGTGAGCCGGTGAGCATGTCGCAGACCACGTCGATGGCCAGCGGCAGGTCGCTGTCGAGCACGCGCGCGTAGTAGCACGTGTACTCCTTGGCCGTGAACGCGTTCATCTCGCCGCCGACCGCGTCGAGCGCGGCGGAGATGTCCAGGGCGGATCTGCGGTCGGTGCCCTTGAAGAGCAGGTGCTCCAGGTAGTGGGTGGCGCCGTTCAGGGACGGGGTCTCGTCGCGGGAGCCGACGTGCGCCCAGATGCCGAAGGTCGCGGAGCGGACGGAGGGCAGCGTTTCGGTGACGATGCGCAGGCCGCCGGGGAGGGTGGTCCGGCGCACGGTGCCGATGCCGTTCTCGCCCTTGATCAGGGTTTGGGTACGGGCGACGGCCCGCGCCTCCGAGGAGGTGCGGGCCGTCGCCTTCGAGCTACGGGACGTCACTGGTCGGCGTCGTCCTTCTTGTCCTCGGGGGCTTCCTCGCCCTCGATCACCGGGATCAGGGAGAGCTTGCCGCGGGAGTCGATCTCCGCGATCTCGACCTGGACCTTGGCGCCCACGCCGAGGACGTCCTCGACGTTCTCCACGCGCTTGCCGCCGGCCAGCTTGCGGATCTGCGAGATGTGCAGCAGACCGTCCTTGCCGGGCAGCAGGGAGACGAAGGCGCCGAACGTCGTCGTCTTCACGACCGTGCCCAGGTAGCGCTCGCCGACCTCGGGCATCGTCGGGTTGGCGATGCTGTTGATCGTCGTACGGGCGGCCTCGGCGGAGGGGCCGTCGGCGGCACCGATGTAGATGGTGCCGTCGTCCTCGATGGTGATCTCGGCGCCGGTGTCCTCCTGGATCTGGTTGATCATCTTGCCCTTGGGGCCGATGACCTCACCGATCTTGTCCACCGGGATCTTGACGGTGATGATCCGCGGGGCGTTCGGGGACATCTCGTCCGGCGTGTCGATGGCTTCCATCATCACGTCGAGGATGTGCAGACGGGCGTCCCGGGCCTGCTTGAGGGCGGCGCCCAGGACGGAGGCCGGGATGCCGTCCAGCTTGGTGTCGAGCTGGAGGGCGGTGACGAACTGCTTGGTGCCGGCGACCTTGAAGTCCATGTCGCCGAAGGCGTCCTCCGCACCGAGGATGTCGGTGAGGGTGACGTAGTGCGTCTCGCCCTCGATCTCCTGGGAGATCAGGCCCATGGCGATGCCGGCGACGGGGGCCTTCAGCGGCACACCGGCGTTCAGCAGCGACATGGTGGAGGCGCAGACCGAGCCCATGGACGTCGAGCCGTTCGAGCTGAGCGCCTCGGAGACCTGGCGGATCGCGTAGGGGAACTCCTCGCGGGCCGGCAGCACCGGCACCAGGGCGCGCTCGGCGAGGGCGCCGTGGCCGATCTCGCGGCGCTTGGGGGAGCCGACCCGGCCGGTCTCGCCGGTGGAGTACGGCGGGAAGTTGTAGTTGTGCATGTAGCGCTTGCGGGTCACCGGGGAGAGGGTGTCCAGCTGCTGCTCCATGCGGAGCATGTTCAGCGTGGTGACGCCCAGGATCTGGGTCTCGCCGCGCTCGAACACCGCGGAGCCGTGCACCCGCGGGATGGCCTCGACCTCGGCGGCGAGCGTACGGATGTCCGTGACGCCGCGGCCGTCGATGCGCTTCTTCTCCTTGATGACGCGCTCGCGGACCAGGGTCTTGGTCAGCGCGCGGTACGCCGCGGAGATCTCCTTCTCGCGGCCCTCGAACTGCGGCAGCAGCTTCTCGGCGGCGAGCGCCTTGACGCGGTCCAGCTCGGCCTCGCGCTCCTGCTTGCCGGCGATGGTGAGCGCCTGGGCCAGCTCGGCGCGGACGGCGGCGGTGAGCGCCTCGAGCACGTCGTCCTGGTGGTCCAGGAAGATCGGGAACTCGCCGGTCGGCTTGGCGGCCTTGGCGGCCAGGTCGGCCTGGGCGCGGCAGAGCACCTTGATGAAGGGCTTCGCGGCCTCCAGACCGGCGGCCACGACCTCCTCGGTGGGCGCCTCGGCGCCGCCCTCGACCAGCTTGATGGTCTGCTCGGTGGCCTCGGCCTCGACCATCATGATCGCGACGTCGCCGTCCTCCAGGGTGCGGCCCGCGACGACCATGTCGAAGACGGCGTCCTCGAGCTCGGTGTGGGTCGGGAACGCCACCCACTGGCCGCGGATCAGCGCGACGCGGACGCCGCCGATCGGGCCGGAGAAGGGCAGGCCGGCCAGCTGGGTGGACGCGGACGCGGCGTTGATCGCGACGACGTCGTACAGGTGGTCGGGGTTGAGGGCCATGACCGTGCAGACGACCTGGATCTCGTTGCGCAGGCCCTTCTTGAAGGACGGGCGCAGCGGGCGGTCGATCAGCCGGCAGGTGAGGATGGCGTCCTCGGAGGGACGGCCCTCACGGCGGAAGAAGCTGCCGGGGATCTTGCCGGCGGCGTACATCCGCTCCTCGACGTCCACCGTGAGGGGGAAGAAGTCGAGCTGGTCCTTGGGGTTCTTCGAGGCGGTGGTGGCCGACAGCACCATGGTGTCGTCGTCCAGGTACGCGACGGCGGAGCCGGCGGCCTGCTTGGCCAGGCGGCCCGTCTCGAAGCGGATGGTGCGGGTGCCGAAGGGGCCGTTGTCGATGACGGCCTCGGCGTAGTGGGTCTCGTTCTCCACTATGGTCTTCTCCATTGCGTTCAGTTGCGTGTCGTCTTTCGTCCCGCCCAGCCCGTGTGGCGGGGGGACGTGGTGGAGAAGCGTCGGTGCGGGCCGGTCTTCGATCGAAGCCCCCGGCGTTCCTTTTTCCGAGGGCCACTACCGAGGACCGGCGGCGGCGCGGTGACGCCCCTCCTCGTTCGTCGTGCTGCTACCACACTACAAAGCGTCGGTGACAGCGCGCACGTACAGCAAAGGGAGCGGCCCCCTCAAGGATGGGAACCGCTCCCTTCACGGCGTCTTACTTGGCGCCCGCCGCACCGCGGCGGATGCCGAGGCGGTCGACCAGCGCGCGGAAGCGCTGGATGTCCTTCTTGGCGAGGTACTGCAGCAGGCGGCGACGCTGACCGACCAGGATCAGCAGACCACGACGGGAGTGGTGGTCGTGCTTGTGGGTCTTCAGGTGCTCGGTCAGGTCGGAGATCCGACGGGACAGCAGGGCCACCTGGACCTCGGGGGAGCCGGTGTCGCCCTCCTTGGTACCGAACTCGCCGATGATCTGCTTCTTCACTGCGGCGTCGAGAGACACGCGTGCTCCTTCAAGGTCTTCGTGAGCCTTCGAGCGCCCCCGGTCTGCTTCTCGGGGGAACTTCCGTGAACTCGGAAGGCGGGGATCCGCTGGGCGCGGCCTCCGGGAGCCTGGGACGGGTCCGGGGGTGCGTACACAAACGGCCGTCAGCCAGAGTACCAGTCCGCTCGCGGGCCTCAGACGCCGCCGCGGACCTTGCCGTAGACATCGAGGACGGCCAGGCAGATCGGGACCAGGGACAGCAGCACCAGCGAGTCCGCGAGGTCCAGCATGCGGCCCCAGAACGGGGACAGGCCCTTCTTCGGCACGATCAGGGCGATGGCGATCAGGAGCAGCACGCCGGCCGCGACCGAGGCGCCGAGCCACAGGGTGCGTACGTCGACCGGGCCGGAGTTGCCCTGGAGCAGTTCGAGGACGATGTCGGTCGGCGGCGAGACGGCGAGGCCGAGGACCAGCAGCGCGAGCGTGACGACGCCGGCCACGAAGAGGCAGGTGACCTGCGCGGTGTAGTGGAACAGCCGGGCCCGCAGCATGGCGGCGAGGCCGGTGCACAGGGCGAGCAGCTGGGCCCAGCCGTTGTCGCTGAAGCCGAGGACCGCGCCGCCGGCGCCGACGACGACCGCGGCGCAGCCGCCGACCAGGCCGAGCAGCAGCTCGTGGCCCCGGCTGGTCTGGGCGACGATGCGCTGGACGTCGACGGCCTCGAGGTCGCCCTCGCGGCCCTCGCGGCGGGCCCGGGCCAGGTCCTCGGGGTTGCGGAAGCCGATCGGCAGCCGGGCGAACCGGGCCGACCAGCCGGGCAGGAAGCCGACCACCGCCAGCGCGACGACCGAGGTGCCGGCCGCGATCTCCCGCGGCTCGGCCTCGGTGAGGATGCCGCAGAACACGGCGAGCGTGCCGATCGCGGCGGCCAGGGCCGCGGCCACGAACGGGGCGTCGCCCTGCGGCAGCAGCATGATCAGTACGACCGAGCACAGCAGTACGGCGACGCAGCCGACCAGGAACTGGATCCGGCCGGGGCCGTCGCCGGCGTCCTGGGCGATGATGCCGGAGCCCGCGATGAGCGCGTGCGGCAGTGCCGAGACGCCGAGCGCGACAGCGGAGGCGCGGTCGTCGTAGACCCGGGCCCGGACGCCGGCCAGGGCGGTCAGGGCGAGCGCGGCCACGCCGGCGAGGATGCCCTGGAGGCCGTGCATGTCGTGCCGGACCGGGTCGGCGAACCAGAAGACGAAGCCCAGCATGATCAGCAGCAGCGCGCCGGAGACCAGGCCGGCCACCCGCATCAGGTTGTCGTTCCAGCTGCGGACGTCCTGCTTGACGGCGGCGGCGATGGCGTCCACCACGTCGTCGTGGACGGCCGGCGGCAGCGAGTCGGCGAAGGTGCGCAGCAGCAGCACCTCGCCGTCCCTGACCCGGTGCTCGAGCAGCGAGCGGCTGGCGTCGAGGACCTGGCCCTCGCGGGTCACCAGGTGGTAGCCGGCCGGGCTGGCGTCCGACTGGACCAGTCCGGAGAGCCTGATGATCTCCGGGAACAGGTCCTGGATCGGCAGGTCCTCCGGCAGCGCGACGTCGATCCGACTGTCCGGCGCTGCGATGGTGATTCGGCAGAAACCTGTCGAAGTCCCCGTGCTCACCTGGTGTTCCCCCTGCTAGACACGACTGCTTGCCGCCGCTCGTACGACGCGGAGCGCCACCCTATCCGTTGCGCCGCAAGGGGAAGGGGCGGCCTCCCTCAATTCTCCCCTTCCCCCCTCGGCATCTCCATCCTCCTGGCTCTTTTGCGCACCGAACGCATCAGTAGGATCGACGTCTACGCGGACGACGCCTAAGCGAACGGGAAACGTCGCGCACACGGGGGCGTCGGTGCAGGACGTATCAACCACGAAGGATGAGTGCATCGGTGAGCGTCGTCATCATCAAGCGGCCGCCGCGGATACCGCCCCCGGTCGTACCGGACGGCGAGGTCAATCTGGAGACGCCCCCCGAGATCCCTCGTGAGGGCGACGAGAGCATGCTGATGAACCTGCTGCCCATGATGGGCATGCTGGGTTCCGTCGGTTTCTTCTTCATGCCCAACCTGCCCTCGTACATGCGGGTGGTCGGCGGGCTGATGCTGGCCTCGACGCTGGCCATGGCCATCGCGCAGTTCGCCAAGTCCCGGCAGGGCGGCGGAGCGGGGATGGCGCAGGACCGGCGGGACTACTTCCGTTATCTCGAGCAGGTCCGCAAGGACGTCAACAAGACGGCGGAGCTCCAGCGCCGCAGTCAGCTCTTCCAGCATCCCGAGCCGGACCACCTGTGGGCGGTGGCGGCCGACGGCAAGCGGCTGTGGGAGCGGCGGCCGAGCGACGCGGACTTCGCCTCGGTACGGATGGGGCGCGGCATCCAGCAGCTGAACACGCCGCTGGTCGCTCCGGTGACGGCACCGAAGGACGAGCTGGAGCCGCTGACCGCGGCGGCCATGAAGGCGTTCCTCGACGCCCATGGCAGCCTGTCCGACCTGCCGCTGTCCGTCTCGCTGCGGGCCTTCTACCACGTGACGATCAGCGGCGAGCGGGACACGGTCTACGGCAACGCCCGGGCGACGCTCGCCCAGCTGGTCACGCTGCACTCCCCGGAGGACCTGATGGTCGCCGTGGTGGCGCATCCGTCCACCGCGGCGGAGTGGGACTGGTTCAAGTGGCTGCCGCACGGCCAGCACCCGAAGGCCAAGGACGGCGCGGGCTCGGCCCGGCTGCTCTTCGACGACCTCGGGGAGCTGGAGGAGGCGCTGGCCGACCAGTTGGACGACCGGCCGCGCTGGAACCGGGACACCAACCCGCTGTACGACCAGCCGCATCTGATCGTGGTACTGGACGGCGGCACGGTGCCGCCGGACTCGGAACTCGCCAGTGCCGAGGGGCTCCAGGGCGTCACCTTCCTCGAACTCGCCCCCGGTGAGCTGGAGGAGGAGCTGCGCGCGGGGCTGACCGCGTATGTGAAGCCGGACCGCATGCAGTTGTTCGTCGGCCACGAGTCCGCGTACACCGGCAAGCCCGATGTGCTGAACCAGGCGCAGGCCGAGTCGCTGGCCCGGCAGCTCGCCCCGTTCCGGGTGGGCTCCGCGGAGGAGGGCGAGCCGCTGCTGTCCAACCTGGACTTCACCGACCTCATGGGAATCGGTGACGCGGGCGCGGTCGACGTGACGCGCACCTGGCGGCCGCGCACCCTGCACGAGCGGCTGCGGGTGCCGATCGGCGTCGGGGAGAACGGCGAGCCCGTCATGCTCGACCTGAAGGAGGCCTCGCAGGAGGGCATGGGCCCGCACGGCCTGTGCGTCGGCGCGACCGGTTCCGGCAAGTCGGAGCTGCTGCGCACCCTGGTGCTCGGTCTGGCGGTCACCCACTCATCGGAGACGCTGAACTTCATCCTGGCGGACTTCAAGGGCGGCGCGACCTTCGCCGGCATGGCGGACATGCCGCACACCGCGGCCGTGATCACCAACCTCGCCGACGACCTCACCCTCGTCGACCGGATGCGGGACGCGATCACGGGTGAGATGCAGCGCCGCCAGGAGCTGCTGCGCACCGCCGGCAACTACGCCAACCTGCACGACTACGAGAAGGCCCGGGCCGCGGGCGCCGCCCTGGAGCCGATGGCCTCGCTGGTGATCGTGCTCGACGAGTTCTCCGAACTGCTCACCGCCAAGCCGGACTTCATCGACATGTTCATCCAGATCGGCCGCATCGGCCGCTCCCTGGGTGTGCACCTGCTGCTGGCCTCGCAGCGCCTGGAGGAGGGCAAGCTGCGCGGCCTGGACACCTATCTGTCGTACCGGATCGGTCTGCGCACCTTCTCGGCCGCCGAGTCGCGTACGGCGATCGGTGTGCCCGACGCCTACCACCTGCCGTCGATCCCGGGTTCGGGCTATCTGCGCTACGACACCGACACCATGGTCCGCTTCAAGGCGGCGTACGTGTCGGGCGCGTACCACGGCGAGGGCCCCTCCCGGGTGCACCGCTCCACGCAGCTGCGGCCCGCGCTGTTCACGGCGGAGCAGGTGGCGCTGCCGCCGCAGCCGGTGGTCGAGGAACCGGAGGCGGACAACCGGGTGGACGACGCGCTCGCCGACACCGTCCTGGACGTCGTCGTGGGCAAGATGGTCAACCAGGGGCCGCCGGCCCACCAGGTGTGGCTGCCGCCGCTGGAGGAGGCGCCCTCGCTGGAGCAGCTGCTCCCCCAGCTCGCGGTCACCCCGGAGCGCGGGCTGACCGCACCGGAGTACACGGCGCTCGGCCGGCTCAACGTGCCGGTCGGCATGGTGGACAAGCCGTTCGAGCAGCGGCGCGACGTGCTGTACCGGGACTTCTCGGCGGGCGCCGGCCACGGCCTGTTCGTCGGTGGTCCGCAGTCCGGCAAGTCGACGCTGCTGCGCACGCTCATCTCGTCGTTCGCGCTGACCCACACGCCGTCCGAAGCGCAGTTCTACTGCCTGGACTTCGGTGGCGGCTCGCTGATCTCGATGGAGGAGCTGGCGCACGTCGGCGGGGTCGCCAACCGGCTCGACGCCGAGAAGGTACGCCGTACGGTCAGCGAGGTCTCCGGCATCCTGGACACCCGCGAGGAGTACTTCCGGGCGCACAACATCGACTCCGTCCAGACCTACCGGCAGCGCCGGGCCGCCGGGCAGCTGCCCGACCAGCCGTGGGGCGACGTCTTCCTGGTCATCGACGGCTGGGCCACCTTCAAGACGGACTACGAGCTGCTGGAGTCGACCGTCACCGACATCGCCACCCGCGGTCTCGGCTTCGGCGTGCACGTGATCCTGACCGCGAGCCGGTACACCGAGGTGCGGCCCGCGCTCAAGGACATGCTGCAGAACCGCATCGAGCTGCGGCTCGGTGATCCCACGGAGTCGGAGATCGACCGCAAGGTCGCGCAGAACGTGCCGGCCACCGTGCCGGGCCGCGGTCTGACCCCGGACAAGCTGCACTTCATGACCGCGCTGCCCAGGGTCGACGGCTCCTCGGCCACCGAGGACCTGGCGGAGGCCACGGCGATCCTCGTCCGGGGCGTCAACGACAACTGGCCGGGCGCGCACGCCCCGGTGGTCCGGCTGCTGCCGACGATGCTGTCGGCGGACCGGCTGCCCAAGGGCTTCGAGCACCCGGACCGCGGGGTGGCCGTCGGCATCGACGAGTCGACCCTGTCCCCGGTCTTCATCGACTTCGAGACGGACCCGCACTTCATCGTGTTCGGCGAGAGCGAGTCCGGTAAGTCGGCGCTGCTGCGGCTGCTGATCAAGCAGATCACCGAGCGGTACACACCGGACCAGGCGAAGATCGTCCTGGGCGACTACCGGCGCGCCCACATGCAGGGCGTGCCCGAGTCCCACCTGTCGCGCTACTGCCCGTCGGCGCCCTCCCTGACGGAGACGCTGGAGGGCCTGGCCGGATCGATGGGCCGCCGGATGCCGGGCCCGGACATCACGCCCGAGCAACTGCGCAACCGCAGTTGGTACAACAGCCCGGACGCGTTCGTCATCATCGACGACTACGACCTGGTGGCGACCGGCATGAACCCGCTGGCACCGCTGCTGGAGTACCTGCCGTTCGCCCGGGACATCGGCCTGCGCGTCATCATCGCGCGGGCCTCGGGCGGCGCCAGCCGGTCGCTGTACGAGCCGGTGATGCAGCGCCTGCGCGAGCTCGGCGCGCAGGGTCTGGTGCTCTCCGGCGACCGGTCGGAGGGGGCGCTGCTCGGCAACATCACGGCGACCCAGCTGCCGCCGGGGCGTGGCTCCTTCCACACGCGGCGGCGCAGCGGCCAGCTGGTGCAGACGGGCTGGCTGCCGGCGCACTACTGACCGGCCCGCCCGCGGTCGCGGCGGGGCGGCGTCCTGGCGGGCGCCGCCCCGTTGTCGTACCCGCCCGTTACAGTGAAGACGACGGCGAAGGTGTCGAGCTACGGGGGCAGTTGTGGCGAGCGACGGCATGCGGGCGGATCCCGCGGTCCTCAAGACCGAGGGCTTCAACATGTTCACGGTGGGCCAGGACTTCGGCAAGGCGGTGCAGAGCCTGCAACAGGGCCTGTCCGCGCTGGAGGGCGGCAACGGCGCCACGCCGCCGTGGGGCGACGACGACATCGGCGAGAAGTTCGGTGTCGTCTACGAGGGTCTGCGCGACGGCATGTACGAGTCGATGGGCAGCCTGGCCGAGCGGATCGCGGGGATGGGGCTGGCCTTCACCGAGATGGGCGTCCGGCACGAGCAGAACGAGGGCAACGAGGACGCGGCCTGGAAGGAGCTCACCTCCGAGTACGACGGTCAGGTGGAGCCGCCGGCGACGGTGCACGCGACGTTGCGGCCGCGGCAGGATCTGTGGTGATCGTGCGGGTGACGCACCGGTTCCGGAGCGTGTCCGCCGGGTGCGCAAGTAATCTGGTCGCCCACCTGATTCGCACGGCGGGGAGAGGCCCAGAAACATGACCGAAGCACACCAGGACCAGGCCGCGACTCAGCCCGAGGACGTCAAGGCGCGCAAGGAGCGGGAGCGGGACGAGCTGTACGCGCTCGACATCTCCGGCGTCGAGTGGCACAGCGCGCCGGGTACCGAGGAGCACGAGGAGCGGGTGGAGATCGCGTACCTGCCGGAGGGTGCCGTGGCGATGCGGTCGTCCCTCGACCCGGACACGGTGCTGCGCTACACCGAGGCGGAGTGGACGGCGTTCGTACTCGGGGCGCGGGACGGGGAGTTCGATCTGGAGCCGGCGCCGCACAATGGCGGGGCGGCGAGCGAGTAGGGGTCCTTGGCCGGGGCGGGCGGCGGGGGCGGTCGGTACGGAGGCTGCAGGGAGCCGGCTCAGGGCGACTGCTCGCCCGCTCGTCCGCCGGGAGCCGGCTTTGGCTTTGGCTGGCTCGGACGTCCGGTGCTCGGTGCCGGCCCGGCTGGTGGTCCGGAGGGAGCCGGGCGGGGCGGCTGCACCACCGGGCAGTCGGCCGAGGCCGGCCGGATTGAAGATCACCGTCGATTCCCCGTATGCCCAGGCACCTCCCCGGAGGCGCATGGCTCAATGAATTCCCCACCTGACATCCCCGGGAGCGCTTCATGACCTCCGACGTCCCCGCACCGCCCCCGGCGGGCCCGCCCGCCAGCCCGGAAGAGGCCGTACGGATCGTCCGCAGCCGTTTCGCCCAGCCGAAGGCGCCCGACGGCTCGCCCGCCGAGCTGAGCGTGCACGAGTTCGACCTCGGGTATCTCGTTTACCCCGCGCCCCGCCCCGTCGAGCCCGGCCCCGGCCGGCCCGCGGCGCCGGCCCCGCCCGGCGGGGCCAAGGTCGTCGTCTCCAAGGAGACCGGTGAGACCATGACCGTTCCCAACTACCCGACGGAACAGGCGATCGCGCTGTACCGGCAGCTCCGCGCCCGCGGCGACTGACGGCAGCGACATCAGCAACATCCCTACCCGAGGACCGGAGCCCATGTCCCGCGCGAGCGACGGCTACGCACCCCACCCCTACACCGGCGGGCGCGCCGCGGTGCTGCGTGCCCTGACCGCCTGGCGGATGGAGTGGCCGGGCACCCCGAACGTCCTGGTGCTGACCGGGCGGCCGGGCAGCGGCCGGTCGCGCCTGATCACCGGGTTCCTGATGCTCTGCGACCCGGAGTACCGCAAGCGGCTGCCCCTCGACGACCTCGACCCGACGACTGTGCCGCCCGAGCTGCCCGCCCCGGCCGTGCCCACGGTCGCCGGACTGACCGCGGCCCAGGCGCTGTGGCTGCTCGCCGACCACTACGGCCTGGACGCCGGCAGCGCCGAGGAGGTGTACGCCCAGCTGGCCGCCCTCGACGAACCGGTGACCGTCGTCGTACCGGACACCGACCGGGCCGGCCCGGTGCGCGGCGCCGGTGCGCCCGCCCGGCTGGTACGGGACGTCCTCGTCCCGCTGGCCGCCACCGGCAACGTCCGGCTGCTCGCCGAGGCGGACCGCGCCGAAGCCGCGGAGCTGGCCGCGAGCCTGCCGCCCGGGACCGTACGGATCATCGACCTCGACGAGCCGGAGTGGGCCGACCCCGACGGCCTGGTGCTGCACGCCCAGGCGGCGCTGAATCCGGACACGGGGGCACCCGAGCTGCCCTTCACCACGGATGCCTCGGTCCGCCTCGCGCTCGGCGCGGCCGTCGCCGGCCGGGCCGGCGGCAGTCCGCTCGTGGTCGAGCTGGCCGTGAACTGCCTGTTGCTGGCTTCGGAGGGCTTCGACCCCGGTACGGACGCCTGGCTTCCGTCCTCGGTGGGCGAGGCCCTGGATCTGCACGCCCGGCGGCTGGACGCGGACCCCGGGACTCTGCGGTCGATACTCGCGCCGCTCGCCCTGGCCGGGGGCGACGGTCTGCCGGTGCGGCTCTGGCCGCGCCTGGTGAGCGCCGTCGCGGAGCAGGACATGAGCCGGGCCGTCGCGGACGGGATGCGGCTGGCCGGACCGTTTCTGCGGCCCCTGGACGAGGGGCCGGGCGACGACGGCGGGCGTACGCTGCTGCGACTGCTGCACCCGGCCGTCGGCGCCGAGATCCGCGCCGGTCTGCCGGACGTCCGCGCCGCCCAGACCAGGATCGCGCTGGCACTGCTGGAGGCGGTACCGGACCAGGACTGGAGCAAGGCCGACCGCTATGTCCGCGACCATCTCGCCGGCCACACCCTCGAAGCCGGTCTGCTGCCCCAACTCCTCACCGACCCGGGGCTGTTCGTGCACGCCGATCCGGTGTCGCTGCGGGCCGCCGTCGAGGCCGTACCCGCCGAATCGCTCGGCGCGCCCGCCCGTACCTATCTGCGGACGGCTCCGCTGCTGACCCGCACCGAGGCGCCCGCACCGCTGCGCGCCGCCCTGCTGGAGACCGCGTTCGTGGAGGACGGTCTGCCCGAGTACGCCGAGGCGGTGCACCGGCTCGGCCTCGACCTGCCCTGGCGGACGTTGTGGAGCCGGCCCGTGCCCGGTGCCAGTGCCGTGACCGTCGGCAGCCTGCCGGGCGCCGAGGACGGTCCGGCCGTTCCCGTGGCCGTGGTCGTCGTCCCGGCGGGTACGCCCGGGGCGTATCCGGTCGACGGGTCCGGCGCCCTGGTGTGGGGACTCGTACTACCGGACGACCTGGGTGGGGCGGGGGCCGAGTACGAACTGGGGCTGGTGCGGCGGCCGTCCGAGCAGGAGCGGGCGAAGGCTCCGCTGGGGCTGAGCCGTGGCGCCGACTACCTGCGCGTCTGGGACCGGGCGAGCGGGGAGGTGGTGGCCGCGCTGATCTCCGACACGCCCTTCACCGCCGCCGACCTGTCGCCCGACGGTGTCCTCCTCGTCGCCACCGAGCGCGGGGTGAAGGCCCTGCGCGTCCTCGGGAACCGACCGGCGCTAGCCTCGGGCCCTTGAACCTAACGTCCCGTTTCTCCCCTCCCCTCGACTCCCCTCGACCGGACACCCCCGAAGGAGCCTTCTCGTGACCAGCCAGGAGCAGGCGCTCGCCATCGCCGAGCGGTGGCTCAACCCGGAAGGCTCGGCCGAGCCCCGGCGCGAGGTGCGGATGCGGGAGTTCGAGCTGGGCTGGGTCGTGTGGGCCGCGCCCGCGGCGCCCGAGACCGACCCGGAGACCGGTCAGCGACGGCCGCCCGCCGAGATCGGCGCCGCGTGCGGGGTCGTGGACCGGCATACCGGCGAACTGACGGTGTGGCCCTCGGTACCGGTCGACGAGGTGATCCGGATGTACCGGCGCAAGCACGGCGGTGACGGTGAGGGCGGCGCCCGGACGGACGGTGTTGGGGGCGGCGCCCAGGCGGACGGCGTTCGGGGCGGCGCCCAGGCGGACGGTGTTCGGGGCGGCGTTCGGGCGGGAGCGGCGACCCCGGTCACCGGCCCCGGCAACACCGCGGTCTTCACGTACGCCGATCCGGCCTCCGGCGAGCAGACCACCGTCTTCCGCACGTCCGGCCCCGGGCTGCCCCCCGCCGAGTACCAGGCATGGGGCGAGCTGCGGCGCCTGGGCGTGCCCGCCGACGCCGTCCTCGCGATCCACACCGACCTGCGTCCCGGCCTGCTCCCCGGCGGCTACCCGGCCGAACTCCTCAACACCTTCCGCAACGCCCAGCTCTCCTGCTCGCAGGAGTACGGGGCGCGGCCCGAGACCCGCGCCGAGGGCATCGCGGCCCTGGTCGAGCAGGTGGAGACGATGCACCGGATCGCGGGCCGGCAGCCACCGCCGCGCCCGCACCGGCTTTCGGTCCCGGACCGGGTTCCGCCCGCGGAACCGATGGACGACGCGGCCCTGGGCCGGCACCTCGCCGAGGTCTTCGGCGAGGACGGGGTACGCCGGTACACCGCCGAGACGCTCGCGGACACCCCGCTGCCGGCGGCCGCCAGGGCCACGCTGAGCACGGCCGGGCTGCCCGCCGACCTGCCGCTCTTCTTCACGGCCGACCGGCCCGCGGCGCCGCCGGCCGGCGGCCTGTTCACCGATGTCGCCACGAACCTGCGCGCCCGGCGCAGCCCGGCCGGCGAGGAGCGGATCGGCGCGCTGGCGCACCTGGTCCGCATCGGCTTCGACGGGGTCGCGGTCATCACGGTGCAGTGCCCGCCGGGTGTCGGCCGACCGGACGGGTACGGCACCGTCTGGGCGGTGGACCCGGTCACCGCCGAGGCGCGGTACGTGAATGTCTCGGCCGCCGCCTTCACCCGCTGCCTGGCCCTGCTCGCCGTCGCGCGGCAGCGGATGCGGGGCCTGGACCCGGTCGCGGCCGGGGCGGAAGTCGCCGCGCTTCAGGAGCGGTTGACGGCCGTGGACCCGTCCGCGCTGGGCGACACGGACGCCTGGTGGTCGTTGATCGTCGAGCAGATGTGGCACGGGCTGTTCTAGAAATCAGCGGTTCTGCCGGTTCAGCGGGTCAGCCGGGTCAGCAGTTCGGCAGCTCGGCAATGCAGCGGTCAGTACAGCGAGAATCCGCCGCTGTGCCGTCCCTGGGTGCCCTTCCTCGGCTGGGACAAGCCGCGCTGCGGCTGACCCGGTCCGGGCGTCGCCGTGCCGGGGCCGCCGTCCGCCGGTGTCTCGCCGTGCCGGATCCGCTCGCGTTCCTCGTCGGAGAGCGACTCCCATCGCCCGCGCAGAGACGCCATGCCTCCGCCGCCCAGGGCGCGGGCCATCGCGGGATCGTCCAGGGCGTCGCGCAGGGCCAGCCGTCCGGAGAGCAGCCGCTTCGCCGCGTCCTGGAGGTCCTTGTTCGCGCCGTCGGCTTGGGAGAGCCTGCGCAAGGCGGAGTTGAGCGAGCGGATCTGGGCCGGATCCAGTGCCTCGTCCAGTACGCCCCGCTCCGGGGCGGGGTCGGGCCGGTCCGGTGTCCTGTCGGGTTGCCCTGTCATGTCGCCGCCTCCTCGCTGGTCCGCACTTCTCGGCACCTGAAGTATCTCCCGTCACTCACGAGTGCCATGCTGACCTCTTCGGCGGTCGAGGAGAAGGGTGGGCGGCGTCATGGCTCGAACGCGCGGCACGGCGAAGGACCGTTCCTCCCACGGCCCCTCCGGTCTGGTGGCTCGGGCCTTCGGCCGCCTCGGGCGCGCGGGCGGTCTGGTGTTCCTGCTGGCGGGGCTGCTGCTGAGCGGCTGGGGCGGGTACCAGGGTGCGTACCTGGCGGGCTGGGCGGGCACGCACGGCACGCTGACGGTCGAGCGGTGCGAGGTGAGCTACCCGAACAACGCCTCCCGCAGCAGCCGCAAGAACCGCCGGCCGGTGCGGTGCGAGGGCACCTTCGTGTCCGACGACGGCAAGAGCCGGGACGCCGCGGCCGCGGTGCGGGTCCGGCAACGGTTCGCCGCCGGAACCGAGTTGTCGGTGCAGCAGACGGATCCGCCATCGGCGTCCGGGGCGTCGGACGCCGACTACACGCAGAGCAGCATGGGCACCGCCTGGCGCTGGTTCGGCGCCTTCTTCGGGGGCTGGGTGCTGACCGGGCTCGGCGTCTTCTGTCTCGCCACCGGGTACGCCCCGTTCGGCCGCAGCCGCGTGTCGTACGACGCGGCGTGGGAGGCGTCCGGGCGGGGGGCGACCCGGCCGGTCCTGCTCGGGATGCTCGGGGTGGGCGTCGTGGGGGCCGGAGTATGCGTCCTGGTCAGCTACTTCGTCTGACTGTGTGGTGGCGGCGGATCACCCCTGGGCGGCCGGGATGGCGCGCGGGCCGCTGCAGCGAATCTGTGACAGCGGGGGCCTGAAGTCCCCGGCCCGCACTCCGTACACTCTTGCGGACGGCTGTACTCCTGTGTGACTCCCTTGGCCGGTCGGGGGAGTTGGACAGCCGTGTGGTGCGACGGGGGTTGCTGCTGTGTCGATGATGCTGCCGGACGAGCTCGAGTGGGTCCTCGAAATGCTCGGCTACCGCTGGCCGACCGCCGACGAGGACAAACTCCGCGAATCCGCTCAGCTGTGGCGGCAGTTCGGCGACGACGTCACCCAACTGCACACCGCCGCCAACACCAGCGCCCGCACTGTCACCGCCCACAACGCCGGCCAGTCCATCGACGCCTTCACCAAGGTCTATGCCAAGTTCGACGGCGGCGGAGGCGGTGACGGCTACCTCGCCGACGCCGCCCAGGCCGCCCACATCATCGCGGGCGTGATGGACGCCTGCGCCTACCTCGTCGAGTTCGCCAAATGGGCCGTCATCGCCCAGCTCATCGCGCTCGCCATCGAGATCGCCGCCGCCCAGTTGGCCGCGCCCTTCACCTTCGGTCTCTCCGAGGTCGGCGCTCTCGGCGCCACCCAGGCCACTCGCCTGATCGTCCGCCGGCTCCTGGACGAGCTCAAAGAAGCCCTGATGGAAGCCATCGTCGAAGCGATGAAGGAGCCCGCGGTCTCCGCGATCGAGGCCATCATCACCGACCTGGTCCGCCAGTCCGTCAACGTCGGCTTCGGCGCCCAGCAGGGTTACGACCTCTCCCAGACCGCCAAGGCCGGCGCCCAGGGCGGCTGGGAAGCCATCAAGCAGACCCCGCAGACTCTTGTCGAAGGCGTCCGCGACAGCCTCGGCTCCAAAGCCGGCAACAGCGCCCACCACGCCGTCGACAGCCGGATCGACGGGTACGGGAACTCCTCGTCGGAGACGCCGAGCAGCGGCGGTACCGGCAGTAACGGCTCGGGGTCGTCAGATGCTTCGGAGTCGTCCAACGACTCGGGGTCGTCCGACGGTTCGGGGTCGTCCGGCTCGGATTCCTCCTCGTCATCGACTCGTTCGGGCATCGGCAGCGGCATATCCGCCGACACCGGCGGCGCCGCCGTGGGAGCGCCGGACATCGGCTCCGGGCCCGACTCCGGCGCCGGCTCCGGCACGGATTCCGGGCAAGGCACGGCTTCGTCGGACACGTCCTACCCGAGACCCACTCCCTCGACGACCGGTCCGACGCTGTCCGACTTCGACGACCCCAGCCCCGGCGCCGCCCCGACCAGCACCCCTGACAGCGGCAGTACGGCCGGCTCCCCCGGCACCTCGCACACCGGGGGAGGCTCCTCCGTCTCCGGCCTCTCCTCGCCCACCCCGCACGCCGCGGCCGCCCCCACCACGTCCGGCGGCGGTGTCTCGGCCTCGTCGGGCAACGGCAGCGGCATCAGCACCAACATCGACAGCCTCGCCGCCAGCGTCCCCACCCAGAGCGCCGCGGCCCCGACGCCGACAGCGGACCCGTCCCCCGCCGGCACCGGAAGCCGTACGGACGGCGGCTCGGCCATGCCGGCCTCGCCCACCGCGCCGACCACAGCGGGCGGCGCGACAGCAGGCACCCGCCCCGCCACGCACACCCCCGGCGCCGCGTCCTCGACGGCCGGCCCGACCACGCAGACCGGTGCCGCACGTATGCCCACCGCCGGCTCACCCACGACCGGTTCGGCTCCCGGGACGGCCACCGCCACCGGGCCCAACCCGGCCACCTCAGGCCCAGCACGTAATCCTGCCGCCCACACCGGCACCACCACGGGACCTGCCTCCACCCCGCAGTCCACCCCGGCGAGTACGCCGCGCACCTCACCGAGTACGCCGAACACGCCGTCCACCTCCCCGTCGTCGACGAGCGCCCGGACGCCAGGAGCTGACGGCCGAATGCCGGGCTCCACGGACAGCCGGCCTGGGACAACGGACAATCGAACGCCGGACAGCCGTACCCCAGGAAGCACAAACCCCCGCACCCCAGGTACGGCGGACAACCGCACCCCGCACCAGACCACCCCCCACACCACCCCGACCGGCCGTACCCCGGCACCCAGCACCCCGGAGGGAACCGGCACCTCCACCCCCTCCCCCACTCCACGTCAGAACGCGAGCACCCCCTCGGCCGCCACCCAGGCCCCGGGTCAGGCCACCCCGGCGCAGTCCTCTCCCGCCAGGACCGCGCCACCGTCCACTGGCACTCCCGCGACGACACCCACCACCAACCCCGACCGAACCTCAACACCGTCCAGCCGGACAGCAACCCCCACCTCCCAGCCCGGCACCACCGCACCCCCCGCGTCCACCACCCCCGCACGCCCACCCCACCAGCCCACCGGCAACAACACCCCCGCCCCCGGCACCCCCGGAACCCCCACCACCCCCCGCACGCCCAACACCCCCCAACAGCCCGCCGCCCAGTCCGCACCCCCGCAGAGCACGCCGCACCCCCAACAGCAGCCAAGGGACAACCAGGTCACGGCCGTACCGATCCCGACCCCCATGCGCACCCCGGCCCCCGCCTCCACCGCCTCCCCCACCCAGGCGGCCCCCACCTCACCCCAGACACCCGGCTCCCCCGACACCGGCACCCCCGCCACCCCACACCACCCCGCGCAGGACAGCCTCCAGGACATCCGCACCGACCTGGACCACTCCCCCGGCGGCCTCACCTCACCCGACCCCGCCGACCAACAGGCCCTGGTTGACGCCGTCCCGCACGACGAGAACGGCACCCCGCAACGCTTCACCGACCCCTTCGGCCCCTGGAGCCAGCTCCAGAACGACGGCGGCCCCACCGTCACCGGCCGCAGCAACAACTGCGCCGACTGCTCCCGCTCCTTCCTCGAGACCTGGTACGGCAACCCCCAGGTCAGTGCCGCCCGCACCCCCGACACCGACGCGGCCGGCAATCCCGACACCTGGTCCCCCGAGGACAACGCCAACGACAACCAGATCCGCTGGACCGGCGCCACCCACACCTACGCCGGGCCGGGCGGCGACCCCGCCACCGCCGACGCCATCGCCGACACCCTCCGACAGGCGGGCCCCGGATCAGCCGCCATCGTCCAGGTCGACTGGCCCGGCGGAGGCGGTCACGCGTACAACGCCGTCAACCACAACGGCACCATCGTCTGGGTCGACACCCAGAGCGGCCAGGTCAGCCACCAGCCCCTGCACATCGACCAGGCCGCCCACGTCTGGCACATCCCGCTCGACGCCAACCGCGATCCGATCGACACCAGCCAGCCCTCCACCCAGGAGTCCGGCCAGCAGTCGGACACGTCGGCCAAGGACACCGACTCTCACCAACAGGCCGGCGACGTTCCTTCGGTGGAGCAACCGGATCACCAGGCCACCACCGCGGAGCCCACGGGCGAAACCACGGACCACCCCACGGACGAGGGCGCCGACTGCGGCGACCCGTCCCGCCCCGACCAACTCCCGGCCACCGCCACTCGTGACACCACCCCGCCGGGCGGTGTCACCCACCCCACCCTCGCCGAGCAGAACGCCCTCGACAACGCCGTTCCCCGGGACGAGAACGGCGACCCCACTCGTCCGCCGGACCCCGCGGACGGCCCCTGGGTCCAGCACATCAACGGCACCGGGACAGACACCCCCGGCCGTAACAACAACTGCGCCGACGTAGCCCTGTCCACCGTCGACACCTACGCCGGCCACCCCACGGCGGCCGCCGCGCGCACCCCCGACCCGAACCCCGACGGCACCCCGTCCGACCGCGGCGAGCGGGCCGGCCGCGACCGGATCGAGAACACCCTCGACGCCCGCTTCACTGACCTCGGCAACGGCCGCGAAGCCTTCGACCGCCTGGAGCACACCCTCCGCGACAGCGGCCACGGCTCCCAGGCCGTGATCCTCACCCAGGACGCCGACGGCCGCGCCCACGCCTGGAACGCCGTCAACCACAACGGCCGCATCGCGTACATCGACGCCCAGACGGGCCGGACGAGTCCCCACCCCTTGCACAGCGGCAGCAACGGGGTTTTCGCCATTCCACTCGACAGCGGACGCCGGCCACTTTCGTCGCCGCCAGACGTCGCCCACCGTCAAGCCCCGAGCGCGCCCGCCGGCGTGCAACCGGACAGCGGTAACGAACCGGTACCCGAACGACCGCGTGGCAGCGCGCCTTACGACGTGGCCCAGAGCGAGCGTGACACTCACTACGGCATGCTCCCCGAGCCGTCCCAGGCAGAACTCCGATCGACCAACGATGTCTTCCAGACCGACCTGACTCCCGTCCACGACCGCCTACGTGAGTGGAGTTCCAACGGCGAGTTGGCCACGCTGCTGAGGGATGGCCTTGCCGATGAGCAAGGCGGCGTTCGCAAAAACACCCTCGCCAACGCGTTGACCGGCTTCGCGCAGTTGACAGAAGGGCAGCAGGGAGCCGTGGTCGCCGCCTTGGCACGTATGGATCTGCGCTTCCACGCCACGAGCGCGGTAGGCGCCGCGCTCGATCCTGACGCGGACAACCCGAACGCTCCCGCCAACTTCACCCCGCACACCACCGACCCGGAGAAGCTGGAGCGATCGAACATCGCGCGCAAGGTGATCGGGCAATTGATGGACAAGGCGGGCATCAAGTCCGCAGGGGTTCATTACCACAACGGCAAGGCCATACCGGGAAGGGCCGGCCTGGTCGCAGCAATCCATCAACGCATCGCAGAGGGAGACGACCTCACTGACGCCGAGATAGCAGAGGCAGCACAGAGTGAGATTCAGTCACTGAACGACCACAAGGGAGACTGGTCACGAAAGAATTTCGCAGTCGTCGAAGTCCGCGATCCGGAAAACAATGACGAGGTCCGCTACATAGTGGACAGTTCCCTTCCTATGAGCAGCGCCTGGGGAGCGGGGGTGCACTCCGAGCCACACGCCATGGAATGGATCGAAGCTGTGAATGCGAAGCGTGAGGCGGCGGGCGAGAGACCATACGAACCCGTCAGCCTTTACACGGAACGCGAGCCCTGCGGCCACGCCTCTGGCAACGACTGCTCGGGCTACCTCGCCCACGAAGTCGAAGAGCCGACCCCCGATGACTCGAATACGGGCAAGAAGAACAAACTGCGCATCCATTATGGAGTCGGGTTCCGTAGAGGTCAGATCGACCCCGAAGCGGACCTGACGAGAGATGACGGCACCACCGCCACTCCGGAAGAAGCCAAAGAGGAAGCACGCAAGAGGTTCACCGGCGACTTCAACAACTACGTGAACCACCTCAAATCAGTCTGGGAGACGAATGTCAAGGCCGGTATGATGAATGAGTAATGCTCTGCGCTCGCGGACGAACCAGAACGCGGCCGATGCGACGTGCGCTTCGCCATGTACGGAGAGGATCCTTTCTTGCCGGATGCGGTCGACCAGCAGTGGGAACACATCGAAGCCTGGCTGACCCTGCCCGCGCGCAGCAGGCAAGTGTTCCTCGTCACCGGTACCGCCGGTTCCGGCAAGACGCGGTTCCTCGCCGACGTACGCCGCCGGATCACCCATTCCGCCTGGATCGACTGCCGGAGCCTGAGCGCGGACGCCGTGGCAACGGAGATGCGTGCGGCCTGCCGGTCCGAGGACGTCACCGCCGGCGAACTGGTGATCTTCCTCGCCAACGTGCAGTACGCCGGGGAACTGCTGACTTCCGCCGAGCCACAACGCATCGCAGGCACCCTGGCTCCCGGATTCAGACGGTTCGGCACCCGCCAGGTGTGGGTGATGGCGGAGCACGATCCCGAACTGATCAGGACCTCCCCGAGCTCCGGGTACGAGGTTGTCCTGCCGACGCCGTCGTCCGCCGGTCCCCCGGTCAACGGGAGCGACGGGAGCGACGGGAGCGACGGGAGCGACGGGAGCGACGAACTGCTGCTGGACGCTCTGGCGATCGCCGAAACACGCGAAGTACCCCTGCCGGTCTGGCGACTGCTCTGTACGGCCGCGGGAACGCCCGCCACCGCCGAGGAACTGTCGGCTCTGCCCGGGCGGCGACCGGACACCGTGGTGGTGGCCGCCGAGGACCGCACGGGTACCCCCGTCGTGCGCTTCATCTCCGACGCATCGGTGCACGCCCGCCGGCGCGCCCGCCCCCACCCACGCGGCACTCAGGCGAACGTGGCAGAGGCACTGCTGGACACGATGGGCCCGGCTCCCGAGGGCGCCTGGCAGCCGGACGGACCGGTGGCTCGCTACGCCGCCCGGGCATTGCCGATGCACGCGGCTCTGGCGGGGACGCTTTCCCGTGTGACGGAGAACGGGTCGGTACTCGCGCGCTGCGAACGGGCCAGTCTCTACGAGGCACTTCGCGTGGCCTACCCCGATGGTGTTCCGTACGCGAGCACCGCCGCGCTGGTGCACTACCTGGAGGTGCAGGGCATCACCCCTTCCTCGCACGGCGAGTGGGTGGCGTGGCTGCACCATGCGGCCCTGTCCACGGGCCGCACCAGGCTGGCCGGCGAACTCCTGCACGCGGGAGTCGACCTCCCCTGGCACACGGTGTGGTCGCGCTGGCGCCCGGCCGGCATCTTCGGCGCGTGGCCGGGCGAGGCGGGCCGGATCGACGAGCTGGGGGTGTCGGCGACCGGACCCACCCCGCGTCTGGTCACCGCACGCGACACCACCACGGGGAAGAACGCCACGCCGAGGTACACGTATCTCCGACAGGAGTGGGACGCCACTACCGGCGCTCCGGTCTCCGCCCCCGTCACGGTGCGCGGTGCCCTCATCGAGGGCGACGGGGACTGGAACGGTCCCGGATCGCCCCTCGCCGACGACCCCCTCGTCTTCGCACGGCACACCGCCGACGGCTGGGAGAGCACCTCCCAGCTGCCTTCCCCTCCACCGCGCTGCCCGGTTTCGGTCACCCGCGGTGTCCACATGGACGGCATCTGGGTGCTGTCCGGCACGTCAGGTCTTTTCGCCGTCGCCATCACGCCTGTGCGGCCCACTCCGCGCCGCCCGCCCGCGCCCTTCCCTGCCAGGCCCCTGGTGGCCTCGCACTGCCGGACCGCGTCGTGGCCCCTTCCCGAGCGCGCCGCGGCAGCACTGCGCGGGGAGAGAGTACGGGACTGGCTGGAGGAGACGTTCGGCGCGGGGACCTGCCATCACCTCGATGGCGGCCACCTCCCGCCGGGACTGCGTGACATGGCGGCCCGCCACTTCCTCACCACCACCGGCCTTCCCGAGGTCCACGGTTTCCTGCACCTCTCCATCACCCCGCGAGGCGACCGGCCCCTGCGCGAAGTGCCCTGGCCCGGCCGGGGACGAGACGTACCCCGCCCGCTCCGCGCCCGCAGCGCCGCACCGAGCGACGGCCCGTTCTACGAACTGGGCACATGGATGTACTCGAACCTGCTGCTGGACGGCGGTACCGGACGGGTACTGCGGGACACCACCGGCGGTATGGCCGAACCACTCGCCGGCAGCAGCCTCCCGCAGTTCTTCGCCATGGTCCGGCTGTTCGACGAGTTCCGCAGGTCACACAGCCCTGACGCACCCGACCACAAGGACGCCCGAGCCGGTCTGCGCGCCTGGTGCGAGCGGATCGACCCGGACGCCGCGCACGGCGAGGTGTGGACCAGCGTCCTCGAAGGTTTCGAATTCGAGGACGGCACGTGGGATCTCGCCACGTACGGCGACGACATCCTGTGACACCGACGCTGGGTGGGCGCGGGTGGGCGCCTCTCATCCCACAACTAGGCTGCGTACCATGCGAGGTGGCATCAACGCTCTTGTACGGTACCTCTCCGACGGTGATCGGAGCGTGCGGCAGACCGCGCAGGAGCGACTGGTCGCCCATGGCGCGCAGGCGGTCGACAGTCTGCTGCCCCATGTCGGGAAGGCCGGGTCTCCGCTCAAGTGGGGTGCCGAGTCCGTCCTGCGGAAGCTGGGTGACGAGGCGTTCCCCCGGCTGCGGGAGATCCGGCGGCAAGGGCCGGGACCTCTGCGCGCCGCCGCCCTCAGGGTCCTGGTCGATCTGGGTGGCGCCGAGAACCTGGCGGAGTACGACCGTCGCGCGGTGGAGCGACTCGTGCGGATCAAGCTGAGGGACGAGCTTCCGGTACGCCTCCCGTCGGACGCGGGCCGCTGGCTGGCCTTCCCGGCCGACCGGATCGACGACGCCGTAGCCGCTCTCGGCCTGTGCGACCTGCGGCCGGCCACCACGGTCATGGGTATGGACGCCACCACCCGAGCGACCGACTCCCTGGAGTTCCAGGACGCACAGGGAAAGACACGGACCGCCTACCGGGTGTTCATCACGCCTTCGTTCGAGACGTGGCTCTCCGAGGTGCCCATCCAGCACTGGTGTCTGTTGTGGGGAAACGCGTTCATCGACCAGCTCGACGGCTTCGCACTGGCGGACAGACTCAGCGAACGGTGCGGTGAGGCCCACCTCTACATCGTCGATCCGTACAACTCCGCCGAGAACTGGTACGTCTCCCGCGCCGGCCACCGGGTGCGCGGCTTCGGCAGTTACGACGAGCCCCGGTTCCAGGGTGAACCACTGCCCTTCGAGGCGGAGTACCTGGAGGACGCCGACGAGGACGAGAGCGCGGAGTACGCCGAGGGTGTCCCGTACGCCCGCACGGCCGCCGACCTGCTCTCCGTCGAACCCGGCCAGATGCCCACGTCCGCGACACAGGGGCACGGCTGGCTGGCCACCACCCATCCGGAGGCACCCAACTTCCGCTTTCCGGGGGCCCTGGCCGTGTAATCGATCCTGGGCATACGGAGATCCTCCCAGTTCACCGAGGCGGCGGGAACTGGAACCCTGAATCTGAGTACGACGGACGGGGCCAAGGGCGCTCTCCCACTCTCCCGTCGGACGAGGGCCGGCTTTCCTGCTCGGACAGTGGCAGGGAGCGGGCGGCTACTGCTCGACGGGACCAGTTCGCATCGACGCCGACGCATACGCAAGGAATGACCCACCCGGCGCCACTCGCCCGCCGAACTGGGCGGGCTTCCGGTCTCGCGGGCACGCCGGGCAGCGCATCCGAGGCGACCGGCGTCCGCGACCCCGCCGCCGCGGCCACCAGGAAAATGTGGGCCCCCGTCCCCGCGTACACCGCTCCGATTATCCTGCTTCACAACAGCAACGCCGAGCGCACAGCACGCACAGCACTCACGGGGGACCTCATGGGTCAGGGTTTTGACGTACAGAGCGACGCCTTGCGGGCATACGCCCGCCGCACCGAACCCGACGTCGAGCGCATCCAGCGCATACGCAACCGTATCCAGCAGCTGGAGCTCTCCGCCGGCACCTTCGGCAAGCTGCCCGAGTCGGACGAGCTGAAAGCCGACTACGACACCAAGCAGGAGGACGGGATCAAGGACCTGCGCGACGCGGCGGACGCGCTCCAGCAGATCGTCGACGCGGCCCGGTCGACCGCGGACAGCTACGACGGCAATGAGCAGAGCACGGCCGCCGGCTTCGGGGGCGCGTGAGCGTGGACGTCTTCAGCCGCCTCGGCATCAGCTTCAGCGGGCCGTTCTCCGGCACCATGGACGAGATCGTCCGCGGGATCATCAAGCAGTTCGGTCTCGAGGACGACTTGGAGAAGGTCAGCGGCGACAACGAGAAACTCGCAAAGACGGCCGCCGACTACCGCCAGGCCGCCCGTGACCTGCGCGGTGTCGTCCAGGACCTGCAAGCCGAGCGGAACACGCTGCTCACCCAGTGGAGCGGTGAGGCCGCCGACGCGTTCAGCAAGAAGTCGCTGGCGTTCGAGAAGGCGCTGGACGGCGAGGCCGACGACATGGACACCGTCGCCATGCTGCTGGAAACGGCCGCGGAGGCCTGCGCCACCGCCGAGCAACTGATGATCGACCTCATCGTCGAGATCATCGAGACGGTGGTGGCCGCGGCGGCCACGACGGCGATCCTCTCCCTGCTTACGGCCGGTGCCGCGGCCGCGATCGGACCGCTGATCACAGCGGCCGGCGTCGCCCAGAAGGCACTGAAGGCCGTCAAGATCACCGCGAATCTGGCCGACAAACTGAGCGACCTGGCCAAGAGCCTCAAGGCCATCAAGCGGGCCGAGAAGCTCGCCACCGAGCTGAAGAAACTGGGCGCCGGCAAGAAGAAGGCCGAGGACGCCTACCGCATGGGCCTGGCCCGCTACCGCGGCAAGGTGGACGGCATCGAGGCCGGCAACCAGGCCGACCTGGCCCAGTACGTGGCGTACCAGGCGGCCAAACGCGGTGTGAAGAAGGGCATCGTCACCCCGGTCGTCGGCCAGGACATCGGCGACGCCGCCGGGCAGGTGTACGCGGAGTTCGCGCCCAGCGACGCCCCCGGTGCGGCGCCGAAGGAGCCGACGGCCTACGACACCCGCCCGCAGTCGCAGAGCTTCGACCAGCGGATGGCCACGGCGGAGACGAGCACCCAGCGCAAGGTGCGGGAGGATTTCGGGTGACCGGCGCCGGCGGTGACGGAACACGAGACATGGGAGAGCACGCATGACTTCGGCCGGGGCCGACGCGGCAGTCCACAACCTGGTGACGACCGCGCTCCGCGGTGAACCCCTGACCCACCTCCAGTCCGTGGCGCGCCACTCCCAGGTACCCAGGCCGCCGAGACGGCGACGCCCGCGCCCCCACGTACTGACCGGCGCCGGCGCACAGCTGTCCGGCGGTCAACGGGCGCTGGCGGGAGCCACCGGCTTCGTCGCCTGGCTCACCGACCCGCTGCACTTCCTCGGCGAACTGCTGCTGGCACCCTTCCGAGGACTCAGGTGGCTGTGCCGGGGCAAGGAGAAGCGCCGCCGGAACAAGAGGTTCGCGGGGGGATGGGACAGTACGGCAGGCGCCCTCGGAGCAGCCATGTACGTGCACGGCGACCGCGTGGTCGCGCTCGGGGCACGCCAGGTCCTCCTCCTGTACGTCGGCGACCACGAGGCGGAGATCGCCTGGTCGGTCCCCCGCGAGGAGGTGACCGGGGTGGAGTTCGCCGACTGGGACCCGCACACCGAGCAGCGGGCCACCCTGCGGTGGCACTTCCGGGACGGCTCCTGGTACGACGTGACGGCGCGGGGCATCGGCTGGCAGCAGCTGGCCGGCGCCCTGTCCCCGCGCTGACGTCCCTTCGGCGCGACTCAGTTCAGCAGCACGGCCATCACCGCGAACCAGACCACGTCGACGGCGAGGGCCGCGAGCGACCAGGACCACACCCGGTTCCGGTACCCCCGTACCGCGGCCACCGCGGCCCCCGCCATCAGCAGCGGTCCGGCGATCCCCACGAAGACGGCTCCGCCGACGAACAGCAGGGCCAGGGAGCCGAGACCGCACATCGCGGCGAGCAGCAGGGAGAGTCCCAAGAGGTTGATCCTGATCCGCTGCCATACCTCGGCACGGGGTTGCTGACCGTACGCCGCGGACAATGGAGAGCGGTCCAGTTGCCCTTGCAGGTCATCATTATTGCGGTTCGGCATGTGGGGTAACGTACCGCAAGGCCAGAATCGAGCACGGGGGCGAACACATGGGTTTCGACGTTCAGCCGGACGATCTCGACAGCTTCGCCGCGCAAGTGGGAAGAGCTGCCGAGGACGCCCAGCACGCCGGGCGGTACGCGCAGCAGAACGGCAATGTCACGGTGTCCAACGAGGGCCTTTTCGGTCTGATCGCGGGAGCGCACGGCGGTGTACTGGAACGGGTGACCACGGCTCTCACCCAGGCGGAGTCCGTATTGCGCGGAGCCGGACAGGAACTGTCCAAGAGCGCTACGTACTACCGCGACACCGACCACGACAGCGCGGCCGGTATCGACGCCACCTACCCCACCAGCAAGCGCTAGTCCGCTGTGCACGTACATGGAGGATGCTGAGTGTCCGGGTTCAGTGACGTCGCCGAACCGGCGAGCCGTCTGACGTCGCCCAAAGCGCCGGAGGAGTTCTCCCAGGGCGCGCTGCTCGATCTCTTCAACGACATGAGCGACTTGGTGAGTCCCACGTACTGGATCACCGAGGCGTACAACGCGGTGTTCGGATTCAATCCGCTCGACGAGGTGATCCAGTGGTTCGCGGGCGACTGGGAATCCTTCGCCAAATGTGCGGAAGTCTGGGAGAACATCGGCAAGTCCTGTGATGACATCGCGAAGAATCTGTCGTCCGGCAACACGGCGCTGGATTCGACGTGGAACGGACACGCCGCCGACTCGGCCTACGTCTACTTCGACGAACTGGCGAAGAAACTCAACCAGAGCGGCGAGACCTTCGATTCCCTCGCCGACACCTACAAGTACCTGGCGCACGCCGCCTATTCGGCGGCCGAGGGAATCAAGGGCTATCTCGGCGGCATCCTCGACGGTCTGATCATCGTGGGTATCGAACTGGCCGCCGGAACGCTGCTGTCGTGGACCGGCGCGGGGGCCCTGGTGGGGTACGGCCTGGCCGCCCTGGAGATCACCCGCATCCTCAAACTCTGGGGCGACGCCACGCAGACGATCGGTACCGCACAGGCAGTCGTCAACGGCGGAGTGGGCACCCTGGAGGGCCTCGGTGCGGCCATCTACGGCCACCTCCAGAACTTCCCCCAGGTCGGCGGTACGTACGACCACCCGGCCGTCGCCTAGCGGGCCGGCGAAAGGTGAGACGAAGCATGTCCGACAAGGACAAGGACCAGGACAACGAACCGCAGATCGGCGACGCCGATCTGCTGGACATCACCCACGACGAGGTTCGGGCCAGGGCCCTGCGCAAGTCGCTCCAGCGGCTGGCGGACAGCCAGTCGGGCAATGGCGCCCTGCAGGAGATGGCCCGCGAGGTCCTCGCCGGCCGCGTCGGCCTGCGCGAGGCCCTGCGCGTCGGCGCCTACTCGGAGGCGCTCGGCGAGCGCATCGCCCACGCCCGCGAGGAGTACGAGCGGCAGTCCCCGGAGGAACGGGATCAGCAGCGGGCCGAAGCCACGCGCTACCTCGAGGCCCAGCGCGCGGAGATCGAGCGGGAGCGGGAGGAGAGGCAGGGCGGCCAGGAACGGCGGTCCGACCGCCCCGGCACCGCCCGGCACAGCGGCCGGGACTGGCGGCTCTAGACCAGGACGGCCAGCCGCGGTGCGGCGCCGATGCTCGGTACCGCCCGCCCGCCGACCTGCACGGGCCTGGCATCATCCCTGGGCTGACACGGCACTCGGGCACCACTGATAATTCTCTGACACCGCTGTTCGCTACACGGGGGACAACATGACTCAGCCGCCGCCCTTCCCGCCGCCACCGGCCCAGCCGCCACACGCCCCGGGGACCTGGCCCGCCCCGCCACCGCAACAGCAGCAGCAACAACAGCAGCAACAACCCGGCTTCGGCCCGCCGCCCGCACCGCACCCGGGGCACGGTCCCGGTCCGATGTACGCGGCGCAGCCGATGTACGCGGCGCAACCGCACCCGCCGTACCAGCCGTACCCGGTACCGCCGCCCTACGCCCAGCAGCCGCGCCCGAGCGGGCACCCCGTAGGCGCCGTCCTCCTCGCACTCTGCGCGTCGGTCGTAGTCTCGCTGCTCTACAGCATCCTGATCCTGGCCACCTACAAGGATCAGTCGGCCACGGCGGCCCACACCCTCTACCTCGCCCACGCGGCCGTCAACGCGCTGGTCGTCGGGGCTCTGGCCGGCATGATGGGACACCGCAGCACGGGCGCGCACGTCGGCGGTGCCGTGGTCGCCGCGCTCGGCGCCTTCTTCGGTTTCACCAACTCCCTGCCGCTCATCCTCGCCGAGAGCCAGGCACCCGCGGCGATCGGCGACATGATGGAGGCGGACCCGTTCCTCCCCGCCAAGATCTGGTGGAACGACGAGATCGGCGGCGGGGTCGACTGGTTCTCCCCGCTCGGCCTCGTCCTCGCCGCGGCCGTCGCCTGGGGCATCGCCCATCTCATCGGCCGCAGCCGCGGGCGCGGCGCATGAGACCGGCCGAGCCGCGCTGACACCGACATGGGCGAGGGCGCCCCCGGGTCATCCGAAGTCGTTCGTACCCGGCGTGGGCCGGGTCCCGATGGTCTCGTCGTACGTCGGCATGTTGGTGCCGTACGAGGCGCGCGGGTCCGGAGCTGTTCCGGTGCCCTGCCCGACGGAATGCCCGACCGGGTGCTCAGCGCCCCCGCTCGGCCGCAGTACCGCGGGCATCGTCCCGGGGGCGGCCCGGACCGCGGTGTCCGTGCCGGTTCCCTCGAAGTCCCGCGAGGTCCGCTCGTCGTTCCACTCGTGGCCGTCCGCGGACGAGCGGAGGTTGTCACCGCCCGCCTGGATACGGGCATGCAGACCGTCGAGCGCCGGCTTCCAACTGCTGCCGATCTCCGTCAGGGCGGTCCCGAACGACCAGCCGGTGAGCGAGGTCCCCGCGGTCCCGGCCTCCTTCACGGCCTTGTCGGCGGGGCTCTTCATGGCACTGGCGATGCTGTCGCACGCCCCCGCGGAGGCACGCAGCTCGGCCGGGTCGACGTCGGTGGTCTGAGACACGTCCGGTTCCTCTCAAGCGTCTCGTCGGTCAGAACTGCTGCTGGGTCGCGCCGGGCGGAAGCAGACAGGGGGTGCGGACCGAGAACGACAGCCGTTGCGGCTTCGTCTTCCCGGAACCGACCGTGTCGGCCATGACCCGGTAGGAACTCTCCTTGTCCCGGGCACTGAAAACCGCCGCCCGGCCGGCGCTCCGGAACTCCCGGTACGACGTGACCTCGTACCCCTGCCCGGTCAGTTCCCGGCGGAGTGTCCGCACCACACGCGAGTGCTCCGTGACGGGGGCGTCGGAGTACACGTAGTAGAAGAGGCTGTAGCGGCCGTCCCCGGCGACTTCGTCGTCCTTGCCGACGCACTCCTCGAAGTTCGTCCTGGCCGTCGACGGCGTCAGCTCCACCTCCGTGAGCCGCGCCATGTACGCGGTGTAGTCCTCGGCCCACTTCACTGCCGCGTCCTTCGCCAGACGGGGCAGCGGGGCGTTCACGTTGTCGTCGCTCTGAGACACACAGGCTCCAGTCGAAAGCAGGACCGCGCAGACCGCGATCACCGCGCCGAGTGAGTGGCTAGAGGCCGGGGACGATGTAGCCCTCCGGCGGGAGGTCGGCGCCCTCCTTGGGAACCTCCTCGGGTGCCTGCCCGGCGATGATCCTTCCCTGGTTGTCGAGGGAGTCGCTGCCCTGATCCCAGTAGCCGCTGTGCCCGTGGGTGTCGACTGCGAAGTTGTTCCCACCGAAGCCTCCGAGCATCGGGTCACGGCCGAGGGTGTAGTCCGACAGGTGGTTGATGACGGGGTCGTCCTCGGCACCGCCGATCCACACGTGCTCCGGGTCCATCTGGAGGTCCTGCGCCTCGTCCACCGTCATCCCCGGACTGCCCACCACCACGACGTCGTCGGCGCCCAGGCCGGCTCCTCCGGCCGCCGCCGCACCGACGACGGTCGAGCCGTAACTGTGCCCGAGCACGGTCGTGTGGCTGGGCGACCCGTCGTGGGCGGCCCGGGTACCGGCCACGAACTGACGGAGGTCCGGGGCCGCGTCCTCGGCCCGTCCGGTCCCGCCGACACTATTGAAGTCGGTCGCCGACGCCTCGGGGGCGTCATAGCCGAGCCAGGTCACCATCGCCACGCTCTCCCCGTCGGACCTGGCCTCCGCCGCCGACTGGAGGGTGCCGATGCGTGCGACCTGCCCGGGCACACTGTCCATGGTGGTGTTGGTGCCCGGCACCAGAATGCCCGTGTGCGCGGCGGTGTCCGGGTTGCCCATGGCGATGATGGCCCGGCCGTCGTCCTTGGAGTCGTAACCGAGGAGGTACAGCTCCCTGCCCTTGGGCGCGCTGTCGGACTCTTCGAGCCGGTCATTGAGCAACGTGAGGTTGTTGAGACGCTTGTTGACCGTCTCGTCGCTCTCTCCCGGGAAGTGCTCGTCGTAGTTGCCCTCCCGCAGCGCGTTGAGCTCCTGGGTGACGGCCGTGCGGTTGGCGTCGTCGCGCACGTCCGTCGGCAGCCCGTCGGTCGCGCCGATCTCCTCCGGGTAGAGCGTGGTGTAGGTCTGCCGTTCCTCCGGGCTGAGCGCGTCCCACCACTTCGCCGCCGCCTTCGGATCGTCGTCCGGTATCTGCGGGGGCTGTACGCCGATGGCCTTCATCGCGTTCTTGGCGTCCTGCGCGGACTCCGCCGCCGCGTCGTGGCTGAGCGAGTCGGTGAGGATGTCGCCGTTCAGCTCACCGAGGGCCTTCGCACCGTCGTCGCTGGCCTTCCGCGCGGCGGCCAGCGCCTCGTCGATGGCCGCCCGGTGCTCCCCGAGCAGTCCGCTGCGATCCGCGATGATCGCCTGTGCGTCCGGGTCCTGGCGCGGCAGCTCGTTGGTCGTGGGATCGCTGACCCACCCGTCGTCATCCACCTCGAAGTGGTCCTGCTCCGCCCGCCGCACGGCGTTACGGAGGTCCGTCTGGGCCTGCTCCATCCAGAACCCGGTGGTTTCGAGGACGGAGGCGATGGCCATGGCCTCCGTCTCGACCACGCCGATCCGCGACTCGACATCCTCCAGGTAGAAGAGGGCCGCGTCGGCGTCATCGCCCTTCCAGGACTGGTGCAGGGGCCCGGTGACCTGCCGGCGGTGGCGGTCGGTCAGCCCGTCCATGGTGGTCGACAGCCCCCGCCACGACTTGGCCGCGGCCTCCAGATCGGAGAAGTCCTGCTTCATGAGCCGGCTGAACTCAGAGGCCATCCCGACCCCCGCCCAACCGTCCCGAACGCCTCTCCGGGCACGACAAGTCCAGACACATCACCATGCGGCAACCCCCGTTGCTATGACTCACTTGTGAGTTCGAGGGTTCACCCTAGCCGAAGTCCCACCTTCCGGATCAAGGCTGTGGACGGACGCCCCCCGCCCTACTGCCCCTGGTGCGGGGGCTGGTGCGGGGGCTGTTGCAGGTACGGGTTCACGTTCTGCTGCGGCTGCCCCGGCGCCTGCTGATAACCCTGGGGAGGCGCGGCGGGGTACGGGGGCTGCTGCGGGGACGGATACCCCGGCTGCGGGGACGGGTACCCCTGCTGCTGGACGGGGTACCCCGACTGCTGAACGGGATATCCCGGCTGTTGAACGGGGTACCCCGCGCCCTGTTGGTACGGCCCGGCCCCGGGAGGGACCGAGCCCGCGGCGGTGTCGCGCCGGCGCGACACCGCGAAGACGACGACGGCGGCGGCCACGGCGCAGAGGCCGACGACACCCACTACAAGGACGATCATTCCCATGGAGGTGAATCCCTTCGTCATTACGGCACTTGAGCTGTCGCGGACTGACCCGCACGACTCCGACGCTCATGAACGTTCAGATGCCACCCTTCCACACCGCTTCCCACACGGGGCGTCCGCTCTGCCGACGCCAACAGTGAGGGCCTCGACCGGCCAGGACCACTCATGCCACCGGTGTCCGCTCCTCATCAGTGAGCAGGGAAGGCCCTGCGTCCGCCAGTTGGATCTGCACCGGCATCAGCGCCACCGACGTCTGCGGGAGCACACGCCGGTGGTGCGCACGCCACGACCCACTCACCGGTGTCCTCAGCGGCGTCGGCCCGCAATCGGTGCATCCGGCTGAGGTGGGAGCGGAAACCACGTCCACCACGTGGATCAAGCCGGACTTCGCGTAGCTGCGGGACTGCTAGTCGGTCGTCGGCAGGGCAATCAGGCCGTACGCCTCCTCGCCCGCGAAGGTCAGCGGCGCGCCCACCGCGGACACGTAGAGCCGGTCCTCGTGCCAGTAGGGCCGGGCCGAGATGGCCATGGCCTTGTCGACGTCCTCCGGGTACTCGACGAGGGTCGTGACCGCTCCGTCCGCGGCGCCCAGCTCCACCAGCGCGGGACCCGTGTCCGAGTCGTTGTTCGTCATGTAGGCCAGGATCCGATCGTCGCCGGCCGCCGCCAGCGGGTGGAACTCCCGGTACGCGACCGCGTCGGTCTTCCACAGCTGCTTGCCGCTGTCGAGGTCGTAGGCGACCAGGAGGCTCTTCTCCTGCGCATCGCTCACGCTGATGACGAAGGTGTCGCCGAAGACACCGGCCTCGGACCAGGAGGCGCCCTCCGAGTCGTCGGTCATGACGTACCTGGCCGGTTTGCCGGGCGAGAACTCGCTGCGCACCTTCCCCGTCTCGTCGTCCAGGGAGAACAGTGCCTCCCCGTCGGACGTGTTCTTGAGGAGGACCACGGGGGAGGTGGAGACGACGTTGCGGGCGTCGATCTCACCGCCGATGCTGTCGTCGGGGACCGCGTGGTGGTACGTCCAGCGGGCCTTGCCGGTGGCGGGATCGATCGAGGCGACCTCGTCCCATTCCTTGCCGAAGTCCGGATCGTCGAAGTCCATGATCATGCAGGTGCGGACCCTGATGAGTGCCTCACCGCCGACGAAGGTGCCGCTGCCGCAGTCCTCCGTCGCGTACTTTCCGGGATCCCAGGCCGTCGAACCGTCCACCGCCTTGAATGCCTGGGGCCCCGGGACCGCACGCCGCCTGCACCCGGCGCGGCCTCAACATTCTCAGATCATGCGACCATCTGCGAAAGTGTGAATACTTACACTAGTAAGCATATGTAATGTTCGGCTCCTTTTCTACCAGCTTTGTTAGGCCAGCCCGTTCGGCCCGAACGACACGCGAAGGGTCAGCGCTTTCACGCGCATCAGCGAACTTCTGCCAATCAGCAGGCTGCATGAACAGCATGTCGTGGGTGCTGGGGACAATCATGACTCCTCCGAACACCAAATCACCCGCTACCCAGGCACCACCGTTCTCGGCACCCGTAGGCCAGCGACGGACGGTTGACGCATTAATCGCACGCATCAACGGCGCACCGTGCTGACCGCGAGTCGAGACCTTGAGGGTGAAGACGGTACCAAGCAGCAGCCACTGACCACTCTTCTTTTCGACCCGCGTACGGTACTCAAGGGGGTAGATGCGCAGCACTCTCTCGCACGCGGCAAGACGCCGTCCATGCCTAGTGCGAAAAATCAGGAACAGTAGGACGAAACAGCCGAGAGGGACGGGGAGTGCAGTAAGGAAAGAGTCCGATACACCCACAATGTGGAGCGCAAACGACGACGCGATCAGGCACAGGCCAAAGACCAGGCGGGCTGCAAAATGTCTCACCCACGCTCGCTTGTTGTGTTTGAGTACCCGCTCAACACTGGGTGCTTCAATCGGGTTCGCCACCTGTCTCTCCGTCCTCATCCGAAGTCACTGCGCATCGAAGCCGCCACAGATCCCGGCGCAGGTTCCTCGCCGCTTCCCTCACGAGACGATGAGGGATCGGTGAAAGTAACCGTGTGCGCGACACCGAGCAGAACACTCCTGTAGTCGTCAGCAAGCTCAAGCGCGGACGTCACCAGTTGAAGCATCACGAAGTCATCCGTGCCACGCCTCGTCACTACAACGGTCCCCTGCCACACCCGTCCACGTGGAGAGTCATCGCTGCCCGCAGGTGGCCTGCCTGGCGCCGTGGTAATAAGTTTCTTCTCAGCAATAAATCCCATACCGCACGGCAACTCCAGCGGGCGCATGCCTTCATCGGGATTGCTGTCGGCCGTTCCCGCCAGGTTGGCAAGCACAAGCCTTGCATTGGCCCCCGACGCGGGAATCGTCGATACCGTGAGCACTGAGAACGCAATGTCACCAGTGTCATTTGGATGCGAGCCGATAAGACACGTCTGCACCCGGTTTGCGTTCAGTGAGGTGACGACGCCGGCATAAAATCGCAGAACTTCCTCAGCACGGCCACGCATCTCGTCCGGCAGGCTGAGCACCTGCTGAATCAGCCCTTCAATCCGCTCCATTGGAGGGTCGAGGTCCAATTGCAGGTAACCATGCGGGATCGCATACCAAAAAAGCGGCTCCTGCTCACTCTTTGATTCCTTCGTGAGCGCGGTCACTGGTTCGTCCGCCTTCCGGAGCACATGGCGATGCGCGTCATACAAGGCTCAGCATTCCGGCGAGCCCATACAGTCCAGCACCGGCCTTGGTGACCTCCGCAGCATTATGCGCGGTACCTTCCTTGGAAACCACACCCTCTGTCTCGAGAGAGGACACCGAATTCGCAGCAACATTTAGTCCATTGGCGCTAATATTGCTCAGTAGCTTAGCAGAACCAGTGGCGTTTTCTGCTGCAGCCCCCCAAGCTCCGTCAACCTCACCCTTAGCGGTGGTTTTGAAAACGTGACCGAACTCCCGGATGAACTCGTGCGCCTTTTCCGTGTTTTTTACGGTCACACCCATTTCGTCAGCCATACGCAGACCGTCAGTGATCTCTTGCCCAGCCAACCCGAGTGCCTTACCGCCCGGCACCATGCCAAGCAGATCGCCACCAAAGGCGGCATACGCAGAGAACGTATCCATATTCCAACCGAACTTGTCTCCCCAAGGCAACAGTGCGTCTCTGAATTCCGCATCGGTGAAATTCTTGGTCATGGACGTTGCACTAGCCACGAGAGCAACAGCTGCAAACAAGGGCGCAAGAGGCGTAGGAAAGAGCGCCAGTAGGCCTGCGATAGCACCAATCGTTCCAGCGTGCTCCAACAGAAAATCCCCGACTGCTTTGACACCCTCCCAAATAGCATCGACAGCCTTGCTCAACCAGCCAGGCTCCTTCGGTGCCAATTTATCCGTAGCCTCGTCGAAAGATTTGGCTATCACCTCCGCATCGTCAGCGTGAATGGTCTCCAACTCTCGCGCCTTAGCAATGACGCTTTCGTACTCACCATTCGCCTTGTTCAGTGCAGCGGTCGCTTCATTGAGACTGCGTTCCGCCGCCCGCAGTCGCTCCGTTGCTGCGTCGGCCTCTTCCTGCGTAGAGAACTGCTGTCCGGCGAGCCCCAGATCCGGATGCTTCCCGGCCTGCGCATGACGGGCTTCAGCTGACACGATCGCGGACTTCTTGTCGGCGGCAGCTTCGTCATATTTCCGCGCCAGGTCCCGGTTGGCCGTCAGATGGCCGTCCCAGCTACCGAGTTGCACTGCGGCCTTCTCCAGGGAGCGAGCTGCATTCTTGATATAGGTCGTCAGTTCGCCATCAAGGGCTTTCCGAAACGCCTCAGCCGCGTCCCCTTCCCAGTAGCTACTTTCACCGACCAGCTTGTTCATCTGGTTATAGCATCTACGCAGTGCTGTGGCAGCCGATGTCACTTTCCGCTTAAGAGCATCGACTTCACCAGGCACACCGGGTACTGGATTCCAACCAAGGTTCACATAAGGGTTCACTGCCACTACTTCACACCGCCCTGACCCGAGGTCGCCCGATCTGCGATGTCCTTGAATGCCTTTTCCAAGGCATTTTCTACCTCTTCATAGGCCTTCTTATTCGACTCGACACCTTCATTAACAGCCTCAACCATGCTCTGGGTCTGCTCGGCTCCATACTTCCATCTTTCTTGGAAGCCATCACATGCCTCGTCGAGACGCTTGGTTCCAATCTCATCGGCCCGAACATGCGCAAGGGCAGTCCGTGCCTCATTCAGATCGCTGACACAAGCCTCTAGCGTTTTGAGGAAGTATCCGAGTTGATCTGTATCGGTCTTGAACTGCCCACTCATTGATCGACTCCTTGCCCTAATCTTCAAGCACGAAAGGTTACGTTGCCAGACATGACTCTTCCATATTCCCGGGTGAGAGACTGTGACACCGGCACCTGACGGAATTACTGCCCTTGATGCGGAGGCTGCTGCGGGGGAGAAGTTCGGTAGCCCTGATGGGGCGGTTGATTCGGGTACTGGGGCGGGTAGCCTGCGCCGTAAGGGGGCAATCCGCCGCCAGCCCCGGGACCTCCTCCACCATGATTGCGACGGCTACGGATCACGGCGAAGACGATGACGGCTACGATCACAACTGCCGCGATTCCGCCACCGATGACGGCAACCTTGCTGGTGAAAGAGTCATCTCCCTGGGCTTGAGAGGAGTCCGTCTTCTCGGCCGCCCCACTGGTGGAGGAGCCTTCATCGAGTTGGCCGAGGGGGTTCTCTTTGGAACCTGCGGGGATGTCCATCGTGAGTGCCGAGTAGGGGCGGACGATGCCGTAGCCGTATTCTTCGTCGGGGGCCTCAAGTCCCTTGTGTTGCTTCAAGGTGGCCGACTTGATCAGACGGTTGATTACTTGGCCGGCCGAGAGGTCGGGGTACTTGGAGCGGACCAAGGCGGCTGCGGCAGACACGTAGGCCGTTGCCTCCGACGTTCCGCTCGACACGCCGTACCCATTGGACATCGTGTTGTTTGCGCCAACGATTTCGACACCGGGCGCTGTGAGCGCAAGGCCCTTTCCAGTATTCGAATCGGTCCAGAGATTAGCGTCTTCGTCCACGGCACCGACAGATACAACCCCGGGCAACGCAGCCGGTTCAATCACGGCAGTTGCCGCTTCATTACCTGCCGCTGCAACAACTACTACATCATGCGCTTGCGCATAAGCGATCGCCTCACGACCATCACTCGTGGTCTTACTGCCACCGTCGGCACCAAACGACAGATTGATTACTTTTGCACCTTGATCTACCGCATACCGAACTGCAGGCCCCCACGTCTCGTCTAGATTCTTATCCTTCCTGGTTTGCAGGGTACGCACAGGCAAAATTTTGGCTTCTGGCGCCATCCCCATGACACCGGAAGTACCCCCGGAACCGTGCCCGTGGGCTGCAATGATGCTCGCCATCTTAGTTCCATGGCCGATGAGATCCTCGTGGGCGTTACCGCCATTGGTGAAGTCCTTTCCCTCAAGGACCTGGCCAGTTAGATCAGGATGTGTGGCATCGACACCAGAGTCGACGACTGCTACGGTGACGCCCGCTCCTTGTGATTCAGTCCAGACGTCCTCGGCCGCAAAGGCGCTTAGGGCCCACTGTCGATCTCTGATGTAGTCTGCGGACGCGGTTGGAGCCAAAGTGAGGAGCAAAGCTCCTGTCAGAGCCACGACTCCCGTCGTAGACCAGACTTTTCTGAAACCCATTGCCCTGCTCCTCACTCAATAACTGCCGGAGTATCCAGCATCGACGCAGGCGAGCCGCGCGACTGTGCGTGCGGCTCGCCTGTACGTCTATTCGACGGTGCGCGGTACGTTCCGGTTGCGGTCTTCCTCGGAGATCCAGGTCTCCTCGTCCTCTACCAGGTAGTCCGGACGGTCACCGTTGTTGTTCTCGTCCTCGGGTCGACGGCCCTTACGGCCCAGACCGCCTGCCCCTCCGCCAGCTGCGGCCCCACGTTGCGTTCCGCCGCGGCTGCCGTGCAGGCCGGCGCCTCCGCCAGTCCCCTTGCCACTGATGCCCTTGGCCGCGCCCACTACGCCACCACGGGACTTTGCGAGAGCTCCGCGACTACCCGCACCAGCACCGGCACGGCCAGCTGCGCCTGCTCCAGAGCCCGTGCCGCCCATACCGGCGCGACCGCCGGCACCACGTCCTGCTGCTGCACCGCCGGTGACACTTCCGCGGCCACCGGTGATTCCGACGCCACGTCCAGTGCCGCCGCTTCGGCCGACACCGACTCCTGTGCCGGGCGTCACGATGCCGAGCCCTTGAGTACCACCAGTACTACCGCCGCTGCTGCCGCCTACGGAGCCCCCAGTCATGTTCGAGCTAGAGCCCGTCAGCCCAGGAGCGATGCCGTCCACCTTCGTCTTGGACGTAGGCAGTTGAGTGCCCCCTGTGATGGTGCGGTCAGGAGACACGGAAGGGGCAGGCTTGATGGTACTGGTGGCACCTGCGCTCCACGGCTTGCTAGTTGAACTCGAGCCACTGGGCCGTGTCGCGCTTCCGCTAGGCACTGTGACAGCTGGGGGATACTCCACATCACGATTTGGTTCCCCAACATGCCCGTCGCCGGGGTCTCTGATCGAGTTGTTCTTCAAGTTCCGTGTGACTCGCATGTACTGAGCCCCAAGGTTCTCCATGACCGCAACGCCGTTAAGTTGCGCCTCCCGACTCGCACCGATCTTACCTTCATTGATCTCTGCGACCTCCGCAGCCGTCAACTTACGGTCTTTGAGATCGCCAGCGACCGCTTCACCGTTGTCCCACTGCCAGTCACTGAGGGCATCACCGATCTTTGCCCAGCCGCTGGGCTCTTCGATGTCGTCCAACTGTGTCTTGTACGTGCGCAAATGCGAGCCCGCATCAGCCATCTGGCTACTGTTGAGGTCGGCATGCCAAGCCGTGTTTCGAAGACTCTGCGCGATCTTTCGCGCCTCCTTCTCGAAGGCTTGGGCCGCTTCCCCCTCCCAGTGCTCCAAGACAGTGTCGACCGCCTTGTCGAGCAGACCTGCGATGCCGCCTCCCTCGCCCCCGGCGAGGAGCTCGTTCACCGTGCCCCAGTGACGGCCTACCTCTTCGATCAGGCCTGGATTGGTTCCCGCAAGCATCTGCTTGAGTTCTTTGAGGGAGTAGTTGATGAACGAAGTCTTGGTTTCAGGACGATCTGGGTCCGCAACACAGACGTCACTTTCGATCACGGGAGCGGGCAGATCTTTGTCACCGGCCACTTGAAATCCTCCTTAGTGTGTACTTGCTGGACCGATTACTTGAAGCTGCCCTCGCCGCCACCCATTTGATTCTTGTTCGCGTACTCCTGCTCGGTGTACTTGTCTTTCACCTTGGAGGTACTGCTGCCGAACTTGTCGATCAGGTCGTGCAGTCCGCTGATCGCGCCCTCAAGGTCGCTCTTCGCCGTCGCGTGAGCGTCGAACAACTCTTTTGCTTCCTGGAACGTGCCGCCGTTCCCGAACGCGCTAGCGGGAATCTCAGTGTTATACCGAGACGTCTGCCCCGCCTTATCCATATCGTCCAGCAACGACCAAAGCTTCCGGATCACCTCATCCAGAGCACTAAGATCAACCCGCATTCCGCTGCTCATACCCCGTTGTCCTCTCCCCTGTTACTCAAGTCTTCAGCGTCGTTCGATGGCCGGGTCATCGCCCAGCCCGCCCGGATCGGCCACCACGCCCACTACGCCAGTCCCGCACAGCCACCCCACCCCCCGCAACCACCAGGGCCAAGGTCAGCCCGATGCCCAGCACATAGATCGCCGTTCGGCGTTCCCGTTCCGTCTCGCTTTCGCCCATGGTCACTGCCATGGGGACGACTCCGTTGGAGCCGGCCTCGACCGGGGGGTCCGGGGTTGGGGTGGTCGCGGGGGTGGACTGGTCGGACAGGGCCGCGACCGGGTCGATCACGCCCCAGCCGAGGTAGCGGTTGGGGCCGCGGCCCGGGCGTTGGGCCGTTTCCTCGATGCGGGTGGCGATCTGGGCCGCGCTCCACTTCGGGTTCTTTTCCTTCAGCAGGGCCGCGACGCCTGCCACGTACGGTGCCGCGAAGCTCGTGCCGTCGGCGGTGCACTGGCCGCCCTTGGGGACCGTCGAGACCATGCCGACGCCCGGTGCCGCGATGTCCACGAAGTCGCCCGCCTGCGAGAAGTAGGCGCGCTCGTCGTTGCGGTCGGAGGCCGCCACCGCCAGGACGCCCGGGTAGGAGGCCGGGTAGGTGTCGGCGGACTTGCCGTCGGCCCCGTCGTTGCCGGCCGCCGCCACGACCAGGACGCCCGCGTCCACGGCCGCCGCCACGGCGTTGCGCAGTTGGAGGTTGTCCTCCTTCTCGGCGGTGTCCGAGGAGATGTTGATGATCTCCGCGCCCTTGGCGACCGCGTCACCGATCGCCTGCGACATCGTCTTCGAGTTGCCCTGCTCGTCCTCTCCGCCCGTGTAGCGGTAGGAGAGGATCTTGGCGTCGGGAGCCAGGCCCACGAAACCGGTGCCCGCGATCTGCCGGGCGGCGATGATGCCCGCGACCCGGGTGCCGTGGCCCTCGAGATCCTCGGTGCCGTCGGTGGAACCGACGTAGTCCTTGCCGCCGGCGGCCAGGGCACCGCGCAGTTGCGCGTTGGAGTCGTCGACGCCCGTGTCGATCACCGCGACGGTGACGTCCTTGCCCGTCGCCTGTCCCCACAGCTGGTCCAGCAGGACCCGCTGGAGTGACCACGGCGTGGACTTGATGACGTCGCCGCCGAAGACGCACTCCGTGCTGGCCGACAGGCCGAAGTCGGCGCTGCCGGGCTCCGGCGAACCGGCGTCCGCCGACACCGGTGGCGCCGCGGCCAGGCAGACGCCGGTCACCGCGAGCACACCGAAAGCCCGCTGCAGTGCGCGGGTTCCACTGGTGCGGCTACGCGTGCGGATTGCTGGGACCTTCACGTTCAGGCCCTCCATCTTCAGGCTCCCAAGGCGTACTTGCGCTCCTCGGGGTACATCCCTGAAGCAGAGTTCGGCCCAGCCGACGACATCGCGTCCGCTGGGCCGATCTGCTTCATGTCACATCCCCCGGGTCGTGACGGGCCGACTCAGCCCCAGGTCGAGGCGTTGCTCTTCTCGGTGGCCTGGTAGTTGTCGGCGGCGCTCTGGAGTGCCGTGGAGATCTTCAGCAGCGTCGCGTGCAGGTCCTGGGCGGTCTGGTCCCATTCGCGCTGCTTGCGCTGGTAGCCCTCCTGCGCCTCGCCTTCCCAGGTGTTGGCGACGCGCTTGACCGCGGCCTCGAGGTCGTCGAGCTGCTGCTTGATGCGACCGGCGGTGGTCTTCACGTCCGTGGACGCGTTGGTGATGGTGGCGTAATTGACGAGAATCGACATCGTCGCTTCCTTCCAGGAAGAGTTGTGGAAGATCAGTGGGGTCCGACCTGGACCGACCGGGACCGACCGGGGCCGACGTGGATCAACATGGATCAACATTGATAGATGTGGATTGATGTTGATCGACCGGAGTCGGTCGAGGTCGGCAGAGGCTGACCAAGAGCGGTCGTGGACGGTCGGGGTCAGGTCGGGAAGAGCGGTCAGAAGCCGTCGGTTCGATCAGCCGAAGTCGGACATGATCTTGCTGATCTCGGAGTTCTGCTGCTCCTCGGACGCGGAGTAGTTGCTCCGCGTGGAGTCCACTGCTTCCTGGATGTCGGCGAGGATGTCGCTCATCTTCTTCGCGTCCGTGTTCCAGCGGTCCTGGAGCTGGCGGTAGGACTGCGCCGCCTGGCCCTGCCAGCCGCTGGCGATCTGGTCGATCACTCCGTTGAGACGGCGGATCTCGCCCTGCAACTGCCCGTTGACGGTGGTGATGTCACCGGAAAGCTTGGTGAGTTCGTCCTCTGTTACCCGGAACTGGCCGGCCATGGTGAAACCTTCCCCGTTGTCGTCGTTGCTCCGGGAACCTTCGCGGGCTTCCGGAAAGTTTCGCAGCGTTGAGCGCTGCAAACACTCTATCGTCAGCCTGTCACTCAGCCACAGACATGACCAATCAGTTACATGGCCCACACACTTGAGCGATCAGACCGTGATCCCTGGCTGTGCGGCGATCGGGACCGGCTGCCGGCAGGAGTGCCGCGGGCCGCGGCCCCTCGTCACTGGCTCTGCGGCTGCGCGGCGCTGCCGGTGTCCAGCGTGGGACCCTTCGGGATGAACGTGGCCCAGGTCTGCGGCACGATCGCGGGGCTGGAGACGTCCTCGTAGCCGAGCCGGGTGCGCGCCTTGTCCGTCTCGCTCGCCTCGTCCTCCGAAGAGTCCGAAGCGGCGGAACTGCCGCTGTCCGACGCCTCGCTGTCGTTGTTGGCCGGCAGCGAGTACCGCAGGCCCGTGTCGGTCAGCAGATACGTCGCGCCGCCGCCGGCGGCCGTGCCGGCGACCTCCTTGAAGAGGAGTCCCGAGCCGGACGAGACGGAGGCGCTCAGCGAGTCGGCGACGACCTTCTTCGGGTACGTCGTCCCGGCCCAGGCGGCCAGCTCCGGCTTCTGGTCCGCGCCGATGGTCCCCTTGTACACGCTGCACGAGGTGGTGTACGCCTCGTCGGTCGCCGTGGCCGCGGGGTTGGCCTGCCCGGGAACGGACTGGGGCCAGCCCTTGTCGGCGTAGAACTTGTCGGCGGCGCCGCCGTTGGCCGCGATGATGGTCTGGGTGTCGACCTGGATGTCGTCGATGCGGTCCGTCCCGTACGCCTGCTGGGCGGCGGGCGACGCCTTGAGCAGGTCGGCGACGAACGGCGTGACCGCGGCGACCTTGTCGTCGAGGACGACGTAGTACTGCTCGCCCTGCGCGTCCTCGGCCTTGAGCACCCGGCCCACCGTGGCCGCCTCCGCGGGCAGTCCCCGCACCGAGGTCGGTTCGCCGACGGACGGGACCTGCGGGAAGGCGATCTCCCCGCCGTCGTTGAGGGTGCTCAGCCACTCCTGGCTCACCGGCTGCGGCTCGGCCGAGACGCCGATGACCGCGGCGCGCAACTGCTCCATGGTCGTGGTGTTCAGGCCCGACTCGCCGCCCAGCAGGAAGCGGTTGCCGTCGCCGTCGACCAGGTACTGCGCGCCGGTCTTGGAGTCGGTGACGTACAGGGCCTCGCGGGCGTCGACCTTCCCGGTGTCGTCGAGCGACTTGGCGTCGGCGGCGTCGAGGACGAAGACGGCGCGGTCGATGGCGTTCGTCGAACCCGGGGCCGGGCGCTCGCACACCGCCCAGGTCTTCGGCTTCTCCGCGTCCTCCTTGGAGGGCAGCCGGTCGGGTGCGTAGGGAATGCCGAGGGTCGCGCCGTGCGGGATGTCGCTCTTGTCTATTTCCTTGCCGGCCACCTCGATGACGCTGCCCTTGCCCTTGTCCAGGAGGAGCTTGGCGGAGGCGTAGTTGAGGACGGGGTGCAGGGTCGGCGTCTTCTTGCCGTTCGACGCCTCGTCGTTGAGGACGACGTAGCGGGTCGTGGAGTCGCTGTCGACGATGATGTACTCGCCCGGGGTGTCCCAGCCCTGGGGCGCCGCCGGCTTGATCACGCCCCAGGCGAGGAAGCCCACCACCAGTACGACGCCGACCGCCAGGCTGGGCATCACCGTACGGACGGGGCGCGGAGCGCCCTCCTCCGAGCCGCCCGGCGACGGCGCCAGGAACGCCGCGACAGTGCGCTTGCGAGCGAACGTGTAGGCGGCGAGCTCGTCCTGACGCTTTGCCATGGTCCCCGTATCTCCCGTTTTGTCATGCTCGATCGTGTGGTGTTGGTTCGATCGCGCGTGGGACGCGGCGCCGTTCACGCACGCTCGAAGCCCTACGTGTCCGACGCGCTCGACGTGCCCTGCGTGCCATACGTGCCCGACGCGCTCGACGTGCCCTGCGTGCCTTCCCTGCCCGACGCGCTCGACGTGCCCGACGGCCGCTCCGCCCACCCAGGCACCTACTATGCCCTGCGCCACCGAACGCCGGTCCACCAGGTGTGCGGCCGTCCCCGCATCTTCACAGAGCTTCCCCGCGACGTCGCGCCGTGCGGGTCCGGTCCGTGACAGGCTGGCTGCCCGGGGTTCGCCGTCCCCTGTGTCGCCTCGCGTTCCGCAGCGGGTACCGTGAGCCACTCGCATGGATGATGGGGCCGTCGGTGCCCCTGGCCCGTCGCCGGGACCTCCGCGGAGGCTCTCACCGACGAGCGGCCAGCACACTTCGCGAAAGGGATGTCCGGGGGATGAGCAGCGGTACGAGCACTCGGCGCGGAAACCGCGCGCAGCAGCGACAAGGGGGCCCGGCGAGCGGCAGACGCGACTCCGCGCCCCCGGCCCCGCCGGCTCCCCCCGCCACCGCCTCGCCGCGCACCCTGCCCCGCCCCGGCGGTCTGGGCCCGGTGCGGCTCCAGCAGCTCATCCTGGTGGAGCTCGCGGCGGCGATCGTGCTGGCCGCCTGGGTCGCCGACGTGTCCTGGCTGCTGATCCCGGCCGCGGTGGTGGCGGCCCTGCTGCTGCTCCTGGCGGTGCTGCGCCGCGGCAGCCGTCCGCTGCCCGAGTGGTACGAGACGGCGCGGGCGCTCAAGCGCCGCCGGCGCGAGGCGAAGCTGCCCGTCGCACCCGGCACGGACCCGATGCTGGCCGCCGTCGTGGAGTGCGACCCCGCGCTGCGCACCTACGAGTTCGTGTCCCGTGACAACCGCTCGATCGGCATGATCGGCGACGGCTCCTTCCTGACCACCGTGCTCTTCGTGCAGCCGGCCGACCAGCCGTTGCGTCCCGAGTCCGCCGGCCGGCAGCTGCCGCTGCGGCTGATCCAGGAGGCCCTGGAGGTCGACGGCATCCGGCTGGCCTCGGCCCAGGTCGTCCAGCACACCCAGCCGGCGCCCGCGCCGCACCTGCCCGCGCAGTCGCTCGCCGCGCGGTCGTACGGCCCGCTTCAGGCGCAGACCGGCTCCCCCGCGCTCCGGTTGACCTGGGTCGCCCTCAAGCTCGACCCGGAGCTGTCCCCGGAGGCGGTACAGGCCCGCGGGGACGGTGTGCCGGGGGCTCAGCGCGCCCTGCTGCGGGTGGCAGACCAGCTGGCGAGCCGGCTGGCCGGGGCCGGCTTCAAGGCCACCATCCTGGACGAGACCGAGCTGCTCCAGGCGCTGGCGACCTCCAGCTGCCTGAACCCGCGGGTCAACGCCCAGCACACGCAGGACGGACGGTCCGCCCAGCGGCGGACGGTCGAGTCGGTACGGACCTGGCGGGTCGACGACCGCTGGCACACGACGTACTGGGTGTCCCGGTGGCCCCAGTTGGGCACCGGCGGAGTGGCGCTGCCCGAACTGGTCACGCGGTTCACCTCGCTGCCGGTGCTCGCCACGACGTTCAGCATGACCCTGAGCAAGGCCGGCAACCGGGGTGTCTCACTCACCGGGCACGTCCGGGTCACCGCGCGCGGCGACGACGAACTCGGTGAGGTGGGGCGGGAGCTGGAGCGGGCCGCGAGCGCCGCGAAGGCCGGTCTCGTCCGTCTCGACCGGGAGCAGGTTCCCGGCGCCCTCGCCACTTTGCCGCTCGGAGGTACCTGCTGATGTCCCACCCCGCGTCGACCATGCCGCCCGGCGGGCCGGGCCAGGGTGCCCCGGCCCGTACCCCCGCGCACGTGGCCTCGCCGACCGACACCGGCATGATCCCCATCATCCGGCCGCCGCAGCCGCCCCAGCAGCAGCGCCGCATCGTCAGCCCGGGTTTCGGGCTGCGCGGCCCGCGCCGCAACCGCCATGTCGTCACCGCCGAGGAACTGGCGGCGATCAGCATGCCGATCGGTGACGACGGCGTACTGATCGGCGCGGACCAGGACGGGCAGCCGGCCGTGCTGGGCCTGTCCCGGCCGACCGCCTTCGACATCGCGCTGGTGGGCGGTCTGTGGCTGGCCCAGGTACTGGCGCTGCGGGCCGCCGCCACGGGCGCGCGGGTGGGCGTCGAGACCGGCCGTCCCCAGGCGTGGCAGCAACTGGCGCAGGCGGCCGGCGGCGGCCAGCAGTGCGTGACCGTCTACCCGGTGGGCCGGGTGCCCGCGCAGGGGCCGTCCGTCTCGAGCCCGGTGGTGCTGTTCCGGGACTGCGGCATCCGCCCGCCGCGCGGCCGGGTGACCTCCGTGCCGTGGCAGGCCGTGGTGACGGTGCTCCCGTTCGTCAGCGAACACGCGCCGCGCTGGCTGGCGCAGGCCCATCTCGTCGGGATTCAGCGCATCTCCCCTTACGAGACCGAGGTCGTACGTGACACTCTGGGCGTTTCCAACGAACACCTCCAGCACCTGCCGAACCTTCACGACGGCGTCGCCCTGTGGTGCACTCGTAAGCACCACAAGTTCGTGATGACCGAACCCACCGACGCGGAGACGGGTCTGCTGGGCGCGGCGCGCCGCATGGACTGACGCGTCGTCGTCTGCGAGGGCGGTGGGAACGGCCGCCCCCACGAGGGCAGTCCTGCCGCGCCCGTGGGGGCTTTTCCGTCCCGCCATGCGAGTGATTAGGCTTCTGGTGGTGCGGTGACGATCGCAGTCGCGTGGGACTCGCCACTCGGTCCGCCCGGCCGAGACGACGACCAGCTCAGCAGCAGTGGCTGACCAGGAGGCAAGCAGTGAACAGGGATCGGTCCGAGTACAACGGCGGCAGCCCTTCCTCGGACGGGGACGATCACGACGTGGATCTCACCGGCGAGTTCGAAATCGTCTACACGCCTCCTGCCTGGTACGCACAGAGTACGCAGAGCGGGTCGCCCGCCGATGCGCAGCAGCCGTCCGCACCCCCTCCGCCGCCGCCCGCGGCCGGGCCGCCGGTCGGGCCGCCCTCCGGTCCGCCGGGCGGTCCGGCGCCGCAGGGTCCCCGGCCGGTACGGCCGCCGGCCCCGGGCGCGCCCCAGCAGCCCGCCCAGCCCCCGCAGGCCCACGGCGCTCCTCGTCCTCCTGTTAGTCCTGGTCCCGTTCAGCCGGGTGCCCCGGCGAGGGGCTACGGATTCCCGCAGTCGTCGGCGCCGGGCAGCTCGTCGGCCCGCAGCGGGTACGGCTACCCGCAGCAGGGTGCGCCGCAGCCCGGTCAGGACCCGCCGGGCGCCGCGCCGGTCCCTCAGCCGCCGGCCGCTCCCGGTTTCCCGGTACTGCGGCCGGTCGACCAGGATGTCCCGCCGCCGAGCGCGCCGCCCGCGCCGGGTGTCCCCACGGCTGCCGTCCCGGACCAGCCCGCCCCGCTCGAACCGCCCGTACCGCCTGTACCGACGGAGGCGGAACTCAACCACGCCGCGGCCGACGCCGAGGCGGCGCGGCTGTTCGGCGCCGCCGACGACGACGCGGCGCAGCCGGCGAGCCCGAGCCACCCGGCCGAGCCCGCCGATGCCGCGTCCGGTGCGGAGCAGGAGGAGCCGGCGGACGTCGGCTCCGCCCCGGACTCCGCCCCCGGGACCGAACCGGGAGCCGCGCCGCCGGCAGCGGAAGCCATGTCGGAGACGGGCTCGCACCCGGCGCACCCGGTGGCCGCCGCCGAACCGCCGCCCGCCCCGCCCGCGGCCCCGCCCGCCACCGCCGACATGCCGCCCGTCGCACCCCCGCCGCCCGCACCCGACGCCCCGCCCGTCACGCCGGGCTCCCCGCCCGCCGCTCCCGGGCCCATGCCCACGGCCCAGACGCAGCAGGCCCAGGCACAGCAGCCGCAGGCGGAGCACCCCGCCGGACCGGCCCCGGTACCGCCCGTGCCCGGACAGCCGCTGCCGCCGCTGCCGCAGGGGTTCCCGCCCGCGCACCCCGGCCAGGAGGTACCTCAGCAGCCCGGCCCGTACGGCGCGCCGGGGCAGGTGCCCGGCCCCGGCTACCCCCAGGCCCCCGGCCAGCCGCTGCCCGGACAGCCCGGACAGCCCGGCCACCAGGCGCCTCCGCAGGGGGCGTTCGGTCCGCCCCCGCAGCCCACCTACCCCGGTACGCCAGCCGGGCAGCCGGCACCGGCGGATCCGCGTCAGGCGCCCCAGCCGGGAGCCGACGGGTACGGCTATCCGCAGCAGGCCGGTCAGCCGCCGGTACAGCCCGGTTACGGCTATCCGCCCCAGCCGGCCGGTTACGGCTACCCGCAGCCCGGTCAGCCGCCGCACGAGCAGCCCCCGGCCCAGGCCCAGCCCCAGCCGCACCCCCAAACACCGCCGCAGGCACAGCAGGCACAGCAAGCACAGCCCCAGCAGCAGCCCGGCGCCTACGGCAACCAGGGCTGGTCCGCTCCGCCCGGTCCGCAGCCCGGCGGGCCGGGTGCCACCCCGCAGCAGGCCGCGCCGGGTACGCCGCTCGGCTACAACGCCGCGGTGGAGCTGACCTCCGACCGGCTGCTGCGCAACCAGCCCAAGGCCCGCAAGAACAACCCGGGTCCGTCCCGCTTCAAGTTCGGCGCCAAGAAGGAGGAGGCCGAGCGGCAGCGCAAGCTCGGGCTGATCCGCACGCCGGTGATGTCCTGCTACCGCATCGCGGTGATCAGCCTCAAGGGCGGTGTCGGCAAGACCACGACGACGATGGCGCTCGGCGCGACCCTCGCCTCCGAGCGGCAGGACAAGATCCTGGCGATCGACGCCAACCCGGACGCCGGCACCCTCGGCCGACGGGTCCGGCGGGAGACCGGCGCCACCATCCGTGACCTGGTGCAGGCGATCCCTCAGCTGCACAGCTACATGGACATCCGCCGCTTCACCTCGCAGGCGCCCTCGGGCCTCGAGATCATCGCCAACGACGTGGACCCGGCGGTGTCCACCACCTTCAACGACCAGGACTACCGGGCCGCGCTCGACATGCTGGGCAAGCAGTACCCGATCATCCTCACCGACTCGGGAACCGGTCTGCTCTACAGCGCGATGCGCGGAGTCCTCGACCTCGCCGACCAGTTGATCATCATCTCGACGCCGTCGGTGGACGGTGCGAGCAGCGCGTCGACCACCCTCGACTGGCTGTCCGCGAACGGGTTCGCCGATCTCGTCCAGCGGTCCATCACGGTGATCTCCGGGGTCCGCGAGACCGGCAAGATGATCAAGGTGGAGGACATCGTCGCGCACTTCGAGACCCGCTGCCGCGGGGTTGTCGTGGTGCCCTTCGACGAGCACCTCGCGGCCGGTGCGGAGGTGGACCTGGAGATGATGCGGCCCAAGACCCGCGAGGCGTACTTCGATCTCGCGGCCCTCGTCGCCGAGGACATCGCCCGTACGCAGCAGGGCTTCGGCAACCCGAACATGCAGTACCCGCAGCAGCCCCAGCAGGGGTACGCGCCCCCGCCGCAGCAGCAGCCGTACCCGCAGGCCGGCGGCGCCCCGCAGCCCGGGCAGGGGTGGCAGCAGCAGCCCCAGCAGCCGCCCGCACCGGGCCAGGGCTGGCAGCAGCAGCCGCCGCAGAATCCGCAGCAGGGTTCCGTACCGCCCGGCTGGACCCAGCAGTAGCGCGGCCCAGCGGCCAACGGCCAGGGCCCGTACCGGATGTCACCCCGGTACGGGCCCTGGCCTTTGGCCGTTCGGCTGCTAGGCCCGCTCCCCGGCCCGCGCCACCAGCTCCCGGCACCGCTCGACGTCCGCCGCCATCTGCTCCAGCAGGGCCTCCAGCGTGTCGAACTTCGCCTGGCCGCGGACGAAGGCCAGGAAGTCGACGGCGACGTGCAGCCCGTACAGGTCCAGGCCGACGCGGTCGATGGCGTACGCCTCCACCGTGCGCTCGGTGCCGTCGAACTGGGGGTTGGTGCCGACCGAGATCGCGGCCGGCATCGCCTCGCCGGCCGCGTGCAGCCAGCCCGCGTAGACGCCGTCGGCCGGGATGGCGGTGTGCGGGAGGGTCTCGACGTTGGCCGTGGGGAAGCCCAGTTCGCGGCCGCGCTGGGCGCCGCGGACGACGACGCCCTCGACGCGGTGCGGGCGGCCGAGGATCTCGGCGGCGCCGCGCATGTCGCCCTCGGCGACCAGGCGCCGGGTCAGGGTGGAGGAGAAGGGGTCGCCGCCGCCCGCCGCACCGGTCACGTACAGGTCGACGACCTCGACCTCGAAGTCGTAGACCCGGCCCTGTTCGGTGAGGAACTCGACGTTTCCGGCGGCCTTGTGGCCGAAGCGGAAGTTGGGGCCCTCGACGACCGCCTTGGCGTGCAGTCGGTCGACCAGTACCTTGACCACGAAGTCGGCCGGGGAGAGGTTCGAGAACTCCTTGGTGAAGGGGAGGATCAGGACGGCGTCCACCCCCAGCTCGGCGCAGAGTTCGGCGCGGCGGTGGTGCGGGGCCAGCAAGGGCGGGTGGCTGCCGGGGCGGACGACCTCGCTGGGGTGCGGGTCGAAGGTGACGACGACGGCCGGGACGCCGAGCGCCCGGGCCCGGTCCACCGCGTGCCGGATGATCAGCTGGTGCCCGCGGTGGACGCCGTCGTAGGAGCCGATGGTGACGACGCTGCGTCCCCAGTCCTCGGGGATGTCCTCCAAGCCACGCCAGCGCTGCACTGTGTCTGCTCCTTGTCGCAAACTCGTCGAGAACCCTGCCTCTTGTCGCAGGTCTAAGGGTGCCATGCCGCCCGCCCCGGGCCCGCATCGGCATGGAATGTGACCGGACGCACCCGGCCCGGTCCGCGCCTCATGCCGGGACGCCCAGGCCGGCCAGGCCCTCGACGGTCCGGCGGGCGTCGGGGCCGACCAGCGCCGACCACTCCTCGGGCGCCCCGGCCAGCCAGCCGGCCAGCCGGGCGGCGAAGCCGGGGACCTGCCGGGCGAGCGTGACCAGCGCGGTGTCGAAGCGGGCGACGCCCTCGGGAGTGCGGACCAGCCGGCGGCCGATGCGGCGGACCAGGGCCCGCAGTCCGTCGCCGGGTCCGTGGCCCGGCAGGACCGCGGCGCGCAGCAGTGCCTCCAGCACCGCGGGCTCGCGCTCGTGCTCCAGGAGGATGTCGCGGAGTTCTTCGCGCAGGGAGGCGCGGTACGTGCTGTCCGGGGCGCCGAGGACGGTGGCGAGCGCGCTGCGCAGCGGCTCCGGGCCACTCGCCAGCAGCCCGGTGACCAGCGGCAGGAGGGTGGCGCGGGCGGCCGCCGGGTCCTGGCCGAGCCGCCGGTCCAGGTATCCGGCGACCTGCCCGGCGGTCTCCGGGCGCTCCGCCACGGCGTCCGCCAGCACCTGGGCGACCCGGCCGGCCACCTCGGGCGTGGCCGCGTCGGCCAGCCGGCGCAGCGCTTCCCCGGCGTCCGGGGCGCGCAGCCGGGCCCGGAAGGCGTCGAGCACCGGCGCCGGATGGGTGGGCAGGGCGACGGCCAGCGCGCTCGGCGGGAGGTAGGGGTCGCCCGCCGCGAAGTGGCGCAGCGCCCGTTCCAGGTGGCGGTCGCGGCTGCTGGGGTCCTGCACCAGCAGGGCGAGGGCCGCGCCGTGCAGCGGGCTGTCGGCGGAGCGGACCAGCAGCGCGAGGGCGCCGTAGCGCAGCAGTTGGCGGTCGGTCTCGGTGCGCGCGTGCGGGGCGGCGCGCAGTCCGTAGGTCACGGCTGCCGCGCGCCGCGCGTGCCGCTCGTCGCGTGCCCACCGGTCGACGGCGCGGCACAGGGCGGACGGCTCCTCCTCGGCGAGCACGCCGAGCAGTTCGCCGGCCCGGTGGTGCGCGCTGTCCGCGAGCACCTCGACGAGGTCGTCCGGGGCGCGCCGGCGGTGGGTGTGCAGCAGCGCCTGCGCGGCGGTGGCCACGGTGGCGTGCGGGGCGGCGGGCAGCGGCCGTTCGTCGTCGAACCAGCGGACCAGCAGCGGCTGTACGGTCTCGGGGGCACCGGCGAGCAGGGCGGCGACCGTGTCGAGGTGCCGGGGGCCCGGCTCGTGCGGGGGCCCGTCGGCGCGGACGAGTCTGCGGAACAGGTCGAGACGGGTGGCTTCCGAGACCGGCAGCGCGGTCCAGAAGGCCGGTCCGAACTCGTGCGGTACCGGCCGCCCTTCCTCCCGCCGGGCCGCGACCGCGTCGGCGAGCCGCCGCAGCACGTCCGTGTACGGCACCGGATCGGGCACCCGGGCCAGTACCCCGGCGAGCAGCCGGGGGGTCCACCAGGAGTACGGGTCGGCGTCCAAGGCGCGGGTCAATTCCCTGAGCCGCTCGGTGAGTCGGGCCGTCCCGTGCTGGCGGGCCAGCAGCAGCAAGGCTTCGACGACGGGGCCGATGCGGTGGTGCGGCACGGGCGGCACCGGCGGCGGGGGCTCGTGCACCAGGGCGCGCAGGGCCTCGTCCAGGTCGAGGTGGAGGCCCTGGAGCCAGTCGGCGAGTTCCTCGTGCGCGAAGCGGTAGCCGTGGCCGGCGGGCACCAGGAGGCCCTCGGCGAGGACGGCGGACGCCCAGCCCGTCGCCCAGGGGAACACCACCTCGAACGACGCCCGGTCCAGCTCGCCCTGCCCCGGGGCGAGGATGCGCCGGGCGGCCTCGTGGACCTGGCCGGACACCTTCGCCGCGAGCCGCCGTACGGCACCGCCGCGCAGCCCGTTCTCAGTGGCCAGCCGGGTCGCGATGCGCAGGCAGACCAGGTCGAGGTGGGCCGCGAACACGTCGTCCCGGCGCAGCGGGGCGGGCTGTCCGCCGGTGCCGGTGGGGTCGTCCAGGGCCGCTCTGACCTCGGAGTACAGGCGGAGGGTGAGGGGGTGGCGGGCGTCGGCCGGTGCGAGCGCCCCGTCCGGGACCCGGAGCCGGGCCCGGGCCTGCCGCGCCTCGGCCTCGGTCAGGTCGCCGAGCGGGACGCGGGGCGGCGGGCTGCCGGGCGGGACGGTGGTGGGGGCGGGGTCCGGGACGGGGGCGTACAGCAGGTCGCGGGGGAACGCCGTACCCGCCCGCTCCCAGTACTCGCCCCGGCACGCCACGACCAGCCGGGTACCGGTCCGCCGCAGCCAGGCCGCCGTGCCCGCACTCCACTCGGACAGCCGCCGGTCCAGCCCGGCCGGCATCTCCTCGGGCCCGTCGAGCAGAACCAGCAGGGGCCGCCCGGCCTCCCGAGCGAGCCGAGCCAACCGCTCCGGACTGACGTCCCCCAGCCCGGCACCACTGGCATGGGCGGTGGGCGCCGGGGCGCCGGGGGGTGCCTCGGCATCGAGGGGGGTCGGGGCAGGTGGGGCGGTAAGGGCCTGGGGGGTTTCGCGGGCTTTGGGGACGGGTGGGGCCTCCGGAGCAACTGGGGCCGCTGAGACCGGTCCTTCCGTGCGTCGTGGGTTTAGCGGGCCTGCCACGCTCAGCGGGCCCCCTGGAGCTACCGAGTCTTCAAGGACTGCCCGGCCGACCGGACTTCCGGTGCCTTCCTGACCTGCTGGGCCCGCACCCCCACCCCCGTCCACCAAGTCCCAGTCCCCGGTGCCTCCACGCCCAGCCTCACCCCGGCCCGGCCCCACCCGCGCCCCGCCGAACCCGTTCAGCCCGTCCGGGCCCACCGCCGCGGCCACGATCCGGGCCGCCCGTTCCAGGGCCCGGCCTGCCGCGTCCGCCACGGACATGTCGTCGGCGCGCAGATCGGCTCCGCGCAGCCACAGGGTCGGAGCGGGCCGCGGGCCCCGGCCGCGGCGGTCGGCGAGGGCCGCCAGTTCCGTCGTACGACCGCTGCCGGGAGCGCCGACGAGACCGAGGACGTACGCCGTGCTCTCGGCGAACGCGGCGAACTCCCCTACCGTGGCCGCCCGTTCCACGGGCGGTGCCGCGAGTACGGCGCCGGTCCGGCCCACCGGGGCGCCCGCCGGGCGGTCCTGCCCGACGGAGGTCGCCGTCAGCTCCAGTACGCCCGCCGGATTGAGATCGGTGCCGTACGCCGGGACGGTCGCCGCGTTCTCGGCGAGCAGCTCGGCGAGCGGACCCGGAACGTGGGCGGGGCGGAGCGGCACGGCGAAGCCGAGGCCGCTGTGGCCGGAGCGCAGCGCGGTGCCGAGGACACCGAGCACGGCACCGGTGGTCGCGTCGAGCACCGGCCCGCCGGCCGCGCCCCCGCCCAGCCTGAGCGCGTCCCGGCCCAGGGTGCCGACCGCCAGTTCCAGCGCGGCGCCGATGAAGTGGAAGCCGTCGGTGGACGTGTACGTGACGTCGGCGATGCCGAGCACGCGTGCCTCGCGCCAGCCGCCGGCGGCGATGCGTACGTAGCTTCCGACGGCGGGTCCGTCGCCCGCCGTCAGCGGCAGCGGGGCCAGCCCGAGGCCCTCGGTGCGGACGAGGGCGAGGTTCAGACCGGGCAGCGGGACGACCGCGTCGGCGGTCACGGTGCAGCGCCGGTCGCGGGCGCCGTGCAGGACCAGCCGGGGCAGGCCGTCGACGGCCTCGTGACTGGTGACGACCGTGCCGTGGTGGTCGGCGACGAATCCCGTGCCGCGCGGGCGGCCGGCCAGGTCATGGATCCGGACCAGGGCGGGTCCGGCCGGGGCCGGCGGCGGACCGCCCGTACCCGGCGGTGGACCGCTCGCACCTCGCGGCGGCTCGGTCTTGGTCGGCGGTCCGCCCGCCGCCGGCACTGCGGCCCAGGACGGCACCCCGCTCCCCGTCGACCTCTCGCTCCCCGCTCCGTCACCGGGTGTCTCCCGGGACCGGTTCCGCGATGTCATCGTCGGACCTCCCCCGCCGTACGCCGTGCGCTGTCTCCGACGGTAGGCGGGTGATGATCAGCGGGACAGATCACGTGGCGAACGCGCCCCCTTGCGCTCCCCCGGTTCACTCCGAGCGCCTGCCCGGACGGGTGAACAAAGGGGGTGCCTTGGATACACCCTAGGAGGTGGGGGAACCGAGGGGGGACCGTGGAGCGGCGGCAAGGACGACCCCGTGTCCGCCGCTCCACGGGCGGCACGAACGCCCCCCGGCCGAACCGCCCTCAGCCGAAGACGGCCAGGCTCTTGGCCTTCCCCCGCTGCTCCTCGACCAGCGCGAGCAGGCCGCCGCCGGGGCCGAAGACGGCCACCGCGCCGGCGCCCGCGTACGTCTCGGGCATCTCCAGCCGTACGCCGTTCAGGAGCAGCCGGGCCCGCCGTTCGTCCACGTCCCAGCGCGGGAAGGCCGCGCCGGCGGCCGCGGCGACCGGCATGACCGTCAGTTCCTGCTGGAGCTGGTCCAGCGTCTTCGCCGCGTCCAGCCGGTACGGCCCGACCCGGGTGCGGCGCAGCGCGGTCAGATGGCCGCCGACGCCGAGGCCGGCGCCGAGGTCGCGGGCGAGCGCCCGGATGTACGTACCGGAGGAGCAGACCACCGACACCACCAGGTCGAGGACGGGGGTGCCGTCCTCGGCGGTGTCCGCGCGGACGTCGTAGACCGTGAAGGACGAGACGGTGACCGGGCGGGCCGGGATGTCGAACTCCTCGCCCTCGCGCGCCCGCTTGTAGGAGCGCACCCCGTTGATCTTGATGGCGCTGACCTTCGACGGCACCTGCATGATGGCGCCGGTCAGCTCGGCGATCCCGGCGTCGATCGCTTCCCGGGTGACCTTCGAGGCGTCGGCGCGCCCCGTGATCTCGCCCTCGGCGTCGTCGGTCAGGGTGGTCTGGCCGAGCCGGACGGTCCCCACGTACTCCTTCTCGGTGAGGGCGAGGTGCCCGAGCAGTTTCGTGGCCCGCTCCACGCCGAGCACCAGGACGCCCGTCGCCATCGGGTCGAGCGTGCCGGCGTGCCCGACGCGCCGGGTGCGGGCGATGCCGCGCATCTTGGCGACCACGTCGTGCGAAGTGAAGCCCGACGGCTTGTCGACGATGACAAGGCCGTCGGGCGTGGTGTGCTTGTCGGTCATTTAGCGGTGTCGTCCGTCTCGTCGGCCGCCTCGTCGCCCTCGTCGTCCTCGCCCGGCTTGCGGTACGGGTCCGCCTCGCCGGCGTAGCGGGCGCCCGCGGACACCTCGCGCACCTTGGCGTCGGACTGCCGGGCCTTGTCGAGGAGGTCCTCGATGTTCCTGGCGGTGTCCGGCAGGGCGTCCATGACGAAGGCGAGGGTCGGGGTGAACTTCACGCCCGCCGCCCTGCCGACCTCGGAGCGCAGGATGCCCTTGGCGCTCTCCAGGCCGGCCGCGGCGGCCGCCCGCTCCTCGTCGTCGCCGTAGACCGTGTAGAAGACGGTCGCCTCCCGGAGGTCACCCGTGACCCGGGTGTCCGTGATGGTGACGTGGGAGCCGAGCCGCGGGTCCTTGATCCCGCGCTGCAGCTTCTGGGCCACCACTTCCCGGATGAGGTCCGCCAGCCTCTTGGCCCGCGCGTTGTCGGCCACTGGTCCGTCTCCTTCGTAACTGTCCTGCTGCTTGCTTCAGTCTTCGTCGCTGTGGATTCTGCGTCGAACGGAGAGCAGTTCCACCTCGGGCCGCGCGGCGACCAGGCGCTCGCAGCGGTCCAGTACGTCGGTGAGGTGTCCCGTGTCCCCGGAGACCACCGCGAGCCCGATCTCGGACCGGCGGTGGAGGTTCTGGTTGTCCGTCTCGGCCGCGCTCACCGCGTACTTGCGCTGGAGCTCGGCCACGATCGGGCGGATGAGAGAGCGTTTCTCCTTCAGCGAGTGGACGTCGCCGAGGAGGAGGTCGAAGGACAGCGTCCCCACGTACATGTGTGATCCGGATGTCCCGCCGGTTCGGGGTACGGGCGCCGTGCTCGGACGCCGATACCGGAACCGTACACGCAACGGCCGGGGCCGATCGACGGAAATAAGTCCCGCCGATCGGCCCCGATCGCGTGCTGCGCCGGTCAGACGCGCGGCTTCTCGCGCATCTCGTACGTCGCGATGACGTCGTCGACCTTGATGTCGTTGAAGTTTCCGAGGTTGATACCGCCCTCGAAGCCTTCGCGGATCTCGGTGACGTCGTCCTTGAAGCGACGCAGACCCTCGATGTTGAGGTTCTCCGCGATGACCTTGCCATCGCGCAGGAGGCGCGCCTTGGTGTTGCGCTTGACCTCGCCGGAGCGGATGAGCACACCCGCGATGTTGCCCAGCTTGGACGAGCGGAAGACCTCGCGGATCTCCGCCGTGCCGAGCTCGACCTCTTCGTACTCCGGCTTGAGCATGCCCTTGAGGGCCGCCTCGATCTCCTCGATCGCCTGGTAGATGACCGAGTAGTACCGGACGTCCACGCCTTCGCGCTCGGCCATCTGCGCGGCACGCCCGGCGGCGCGCACGTTGAAGCCGATCACGATGGCGTCGGATCCCATCGCCAGGTCGATGTCGGACTCCGTGACCGCACCGACGCCGCGGTGCAGGACCCGGATGTCGACCTCTTCGCCGACGTCCAGCTGGAGCAGCGAGGACTCCAGCGCCTCGACGGAACCAGAAGCGTCACCCTTGATGATGAGGTTGAGCTGCTGGACCTCGCCGGCCTTGAGCACCTTGTCCAGGTCCTCCAGGGAGACCCGGCGGGTGCGCTTGGCGAACGCGGCGTTGCGCTCGCGGGCCGCGCGCTTCTCCGCGATCTGGCGGGCCGTACGGTCCTCCTCGACCACGATGAAGTTGTCGCCGGCGCCCGGGACGTTGGTCAGGCCGAGGACCTGGACCGGCGTCGAGGGACCCGCCTCCGGCACGTTGTTGCCGTTGTCGTCGAGCATGGCGCGGACCCGGCCGTAGGCGTCGCCCACCACCATCGTGTCGCCGACCCGCAGGGTGCCGCGCTGCACGAGCACCGTCGCCACGGCGCCGCGGCCGCGGTCGAGCCGGGACTCGATCGAGATGCCCTGCGCGTCCTGGTGCGGGTTGGCCCGCAGGTCGAGCGAGGCGTCCGCGGTCAGGATGACCGCTTCCAGCAGCGAGTCGATGTGCAGACCCTGCTTGGCGGAGATGTCGACGAACATGGTGTCGCCGCCGTACTCCTCGGCCACCAGGCCGTACTCGGTCAGCTGACCGCGCACCTTGGTCGGGTCGGCACCCTCGACGTCGATCTTGTTGACCGCGACGACGATCGGCACCTCGGCGGCCTTGGCGTGGTTGAGCGCCTCGACCGTCTGCGGCATGACGCCGTCGTTGGCGGCGACGACGAGGATCGCGATGTCCGTCGACCGGGCACCACGGGCACGCATGGCGGTGAACGCCTCGTGACCCGGGGTGTCGATGAAGGTGATCTTGCGCTCTTCGTCGTTGACCTCGGTCGCGACCTGGTAGGCACCGATGTGCTGGGTGATGCCGCCGGCCTCGCCCGCGATGACGTTGGTCTTGCGGATGGCGTCGAGCAGCCGGGTCTTGCCGTGGTCGACGTGACCCATGACGGTGACCACCGGCGGACGGACGACCAGGTCCTCCTCGGACCCCTCGTCCTCGCCGAACTCCAGGTCGAAGGACTCGAGAAGCTCGCGGTCCTCCTCCTCCGGGCTGACGATCTGAACCGTGTAGTTCATCTCGCCGGCGAGGAGCTGGAGCGTCTCGTCGGAGACGGACTGGGTGGCCGTGACCATCTCGCCGAGGTTCATCATGACCGCGACGAGCGACGCCGGGTTGGCGTTGATCTTCTCCGCGAAGTCGGTGAGCGAGGCACCGCGCGACAGGCGAATGGCCTCGCCGTTGCCGCGAGGCAGCATCACGCCGCCGACCGACGGGGCCTGCATGGCCTCGTACTCCTGGCGCCGCTGCCGCTTCGACTTGCGACCGCGCCGCGCCGGACCGCCGGGACGGCCGAAGGCGCCCTGCGTGCCACCACGGCCACCGGGACCGCCGGGACGGCCGCCGAAGCCGGGACGGCCACCGCCGCCGCCGAAGCCGCCGCCACCACCGGGACGACCGGCGAAACCGCCGCCGCCACCGGGACGACCGGCACCGCCGCCGCCACCGGGACCGCCGGGACGGCCGGCGAAGCCGCCGCCGCCCGGACGACCGCCGCCGCCGGGACGACCGGCACCGCCGGGACCGCGACCGCCGCCGGGGCCACCGCCGGGACGGGGTCCGGCCGCGGGACGCTGCGGCATCATGCCGGGGTTGGGACGCGGGCCGCCGCCGGGACGCGGACCGGCCGCGCCGCCCTGCGGACGGGGCATCGAGCCCGGGCTCGGACGGTTGCCGCCCGGAGCCTGCGGACGCGGACCGCCGCCCTGGCCGCCCGCGGCCTGCGGACGCGGACCACCGGCGGCGGGACCGCCGGGGCCGGGACGCGGGCCGCCGCCCTGCGGGCGCGGCGACTGCGGACGGGCCATACCGGCGTTGCCGCCGGAGGTGAAGGGGTTGTTGCCCGGACGCGGGCCGGACTGCCGGCCGCCGGGACGCGGCGCCGGAGCGCCGGGACGGGCACCGCCGGAGCGGCCCTGGCCGCCACCCTGCTGGCCCTGGCCCTGACCCTGCCCCTGGCCGGGACCGGAGGGCCGGGCGCCGGGACGGGGAGCGCCGGGACGGGCGCCGCCGGGCTTCGGCCCGGACGGGGCGGGGGCGGCGGGAGCCGCCGCCGCGGGCGGCGCGGTGAACTCGGGCGCGGCCGGAGCCGGACGCGGCGCGGGCTTGGGGCCCGGACGCGGGCCGGACGCCGACGGCGCGGGGGCCGAGGACGCGGCGGGGGCCGCGGGCGCCGAGGGTGCCGCGGGGGCCGACGGCTGCTGGGCGGCCGCGGGCTTGGGCGCGGCGGCCGGCTTCGGCGCGGCCGGACCCGGACGGGGGGCCGACTGCGCCGGGGAGGGCGCCGCGGGCCTGGGGGCTGCCTTGCGGGGCGCGCCGGGCTTGCCGGCGGACCGGCCGTTCCCGTTGCCCTGCTGGAAGGCGTCAGTCAGTTTGCGTACGACAGGCGCTTCGATCGTCGAAGACGCCGAACGGACGAATTCACCGAGTTCCTGGAGCTTGGCCATGACGACCTTGCTCTCGACACCGAACTCCTTGGCGAGTTCGTAGACCCGGACCTTAGCCACTTCGCTCCTTTGAGGTCCGGGTTGCGTCCGGACCGTCGCTAGTTCATGGGCGTACTCATCGCGTACTCATCGAGTGCTCATCGCAATCTCGACCTGCTTTCGACTCGCGAGGTACCAGGCCGCACGGGGTTCCGTACGGCACGTCTTACTGTGTCTGCTCGACGTACTGGCGCAACGCCTTTACGTCGAGCGGTCCCGGGACGCGCAGTGCCCTCGGGAACGCCCGGCGGCGTACCGCCTGGTCGAGACAGACCTGGGTGGGGTGAACGTACGCACCCCGGCCGGGCAGCGTACCGCGTGGATCGGGGGCGCATTCGCCTCCGACCGCCACGGTGCGCAGCAGTCCGGTCTTGGCCGCTCGCTCCCGGCACCCCACACAGGTGCGTTCAGGGCATGCACGAGCATGCGTCCGGCCAGACACCGCTAAGTCTACCTCCCCGCGACGACCTCACCCCTGTGGGGCAAGAATCGAACACTCGCCGCCCGGAACCTGTCGTGATCTCAGCGTCCGGGCGGCTTGGATCTATTCCCTCACTCGGACGGCTGCTGCTCGGTGTCCGGGCGGATGTCGATGCGCCAGCCGGTCAGCCGGGCGGCGAGCCGGGCGTTCTGGCCCTCCTTGCCGATGGCCAGCGACAGCTGGTAGTCCGGCACGGTCACCCGGGCGGAGCGGGCCGCCAGGTCGACGACCTCCACCTTGGTGACCCGGGCCGGCGAGAGCGCGTTCGCCACCATGTCGGCCGGGTCGTCCGACCAGTCCACGATGTCGATCTTCTCGCCGTTCAGCTCGCCCATCACGTTGCGGACCCGGCCGCCCATCGGGCCGATGCAGGCGCCCTTGGCGTTGAGTCCGGACCGGGTGGAGCGGACCGCGATCTTGGTGCGGTGGCCGGCCTCGCGGGCGATCGCGGCGATCTCGACGCTGCCGTCGGCGATCTCCGGGACCTCCAGCGCGAACAGCTTCTTCACCAGGTTCGGGTGGGTGCGGGAGAGGGTCACGGACGGGCCGCGCACGCCCTTGGCCACCCGGACCACGTAGGACCGCAGCCGGGTGCCGTGCGGGTAGGTCTCGCCGGGGACCTGCTCCTGCACCGGCAGGATGGCCTCCAGCCTGCCGATGTCGACCAGCACGTTCTTCGGGTCGCGGCCCTGCTGGACCACGCCGGTGACGATGTCGCCCTCGCGGCCGGCGTACTCGCCGAGCGTGGCGTCGTCCTCGGCGTCCCGCAGCCGCTGGAGGATGACCTGCTTGGCGGTGGTGGCGGCGATCCGGCCGAAGTCCGACGGGGTGTCGTCGAACTCGCGCGGCTGCTGCCCCTCCTCCAGGTCGTCCGGGTCCTCCTTCGCCCACACGGTCACATGACCGGAGTCCCGGTCGAGCCTGACGCGCGCGTGGCGGCGGCTTCCCTCGGTGCGGTGGTAGGCGATGAGGAGGGCCGACTCGATCGCCTCGACCAGCAGGTCGAAGGAGATCTCCTTCTCCCGCACCAAGCCCCGCAGGGCACTCATGTCGATGTCCACGGCTACGCCTCCTCCTCTTCTTCCTTCATGTCGTCCTTGTCCTGCTCGTCCCGCTCGCCCTGCTTGTCCTTGCGGTTGAACTCGACCTGGACCCGCGCCTTGGCGATGTCGTCGAAGGCGAGTCTGCGGGCGGTGGCCCTGCGGCCCTTCACGCCGGGTACTTCGAGGTCGAGTCCGTCGTCGTCCACGCCGAGGACGCGGGCGGTCAGCTCGCCGCCCGCGGTGAGCTGGAACCGCACCAGGCGGTCGACGGCGCGTACGTAGTGGCGGTGCTCGGTCAGGTCGCGCTCGGCGCCCGGGGTGCCCACTTCGAGGGTGTACTCCCCCTCGCCCATCGCGTCGCTCTCGTCGAGCTTCGCCGAGAGCGCGCGGCTCACATCGGCGATCGCGTCCAGATCCGCTCCGGCGTCGGAGTCGACGACGACGCGCAGCACACGCTTGCGTCCGACCGAGTCCACCGCGATCTCTTCCAGATCCAGACCCTGGGAGGCGACCAGCGGTTCCAGCAGGTGTCGCAGCCTCTCGCTCTGGGTGGTGCTCATCCGGGTGACTCCTCGGCCGCGTGTGCTGTTGTGGGATGGGTCGCGTGTCTGGTCAAAGGGTATCCGGTCGCGGAGGGTGTTGCCGTCCACCTGGGTGCGGCGGTGCCGCTGAGTGGTGCCGGGCGGCCGCCCGGGTACGGTGATCAAGGCGCGCCGTGCCGGGCGCCCGCCTCCCCTTCCCGCCGCTTTTCGTACGAGCCTGCCGAGGACGTCTGCCGTGTCGTCGTTGCCCTCATGGTCGCGCCCGCCGCGCCGTAGGAGTCTGCTTGCCACCGTCGCCGGAGCGGCGCTGCTGGCCGGCTGCACCGGTTCCGCCGATTCCGGCGGTCCGGACGCCACCTCCGAGGCGGCCGACCGGGCCCGCGCGCGGGCGGCCCGGGACAGTACGGAGCTGGCCGGGCGGTACGACGCCGTGCTCGCCGCGCATCCGGCGCTGGCGGCGCGGCTCGGTCCGCTGCGGGCGGAGGTGGTCCGGCACGCGGCGGCGTTCGGCGGGACCGGTACGGCGTCCCCGTCGGCCGCCGCCTCGCCGTCCGGTTCGGCGCGGGCCGCGGGACCGGACGGGGCGGCCGCCGACGCGGTACCGGCGGCCGAGCAGGACGCGCTGGCCCTGCTCGCCACCGCCGAGCGGAAGCTGTCCGACCGGCGGCTCGCGGCCCTGGGCGAGGTGCCGGGCGAACTGGCCCGGCTGCTGGCCTCGGTGGCCGCGGCGGGCTCGGCGCACGTGTATCTGCTGACGGAGGGCGACCGGTGAGCGACGAGTCCGAGAAGAAGCGGGAGCTCAAGGCGGTCCAGGCGGCCCTGGCCGCCGAGCACGCGGCGGTCTACGGCTACGGGGTGGTCGGCGGCCGGGTGGGAACGGACCGGCGTACCGAGGCACAGGCGGCGTACGACGCGCACCGGGCGCGGCGGGACGCGCTGGGGCGCGAGGTTCGCGACCTGGGGGCGACCCCGGTCGCCGCCCGAGCCGGGTACGCGCTGCCCTTCCCGGTGCCCGACGCGGCCGCGGCGGCGCGGCTGGCGGCGGAGCTGGAGGAGCGGGTGGCCGGGGTCTACTCGGACCTGGTGCGGGCGGCCGACGGGGACCGGCGCAGGGCGGCGGCCGAGGCGCTGCGGGAGGCGGCGGTCCGCGCGGTGCGCTGGCGCGGCGGGAGCGTAGCCTTCCCTGGGCTCGCCGAGCGGTCCGGCGCCGGGGCGGCGTCGGCGGCACCGACCGCCTGACACGCAGGGGGAACACCCGCACGGGAAGGGAACGGCTCGCGCATGGCTTTCGAACCGCCGCGGCGTCTGGTCAAGGCGCTCGGTGAGACGGCACCGGACGGTGACGCCTGGCTGGCCGGCCTGCCCGAGGCGGCTCGCCGGGCCGTCGCTCTACGCGGGTTGACCGTCGAGCGGGTGCAGGTGCCCGGCGGGCGCGGCAGCCTGGTGGTGCTGGTGCGGACCCCCGACGGGACGCCCGCGGTGCTGAAGCTGGCCCCGCCGCGGGCGCGGCCGGAGAGCGAGCGGGCGGCGCTGGCGCACTGGGCCGGCCGGGGCGCCGTACGGCTGCTGGAGCCGCCCGTGACCGAGGGCGTACTGCTGCTGGAGCGGCTGCACCCGGAGGTGTCGGTGCGGTCGCTGCCGGAGGCGCGGGCGCTGCTGGAGGCGGCGGGCACGCTGCGGCGGCTGTGGGTGGCGCCGCCCGCGGACCACCCCTTCGAGACGGTGGCCGGGCGGACCGGGCGGCAGGCGGCGGCGATGCGCGCGGGGGCCGGGGCCGACCCGCAGGCGGCGCCGCTGGTGGACGCGGCGCTGGCGGTCCGCGAGGAACTGCTGGCCGGGCCGCCGCAGGAGCGGCTGCTGCACGGCACGTTCCGGCAGAGCAAGGTGCTCGCCGGGGACCGGATGCCGTGGCTGGCGGTGGGCCCGGACCCGGTGGTGGGCGAGCCGGCCTTCGACCTGGCCCGGCTGGTCCGGGACCGGGTGGAGGACCTGATCGCCCAGCCGTCCGGGGCGTCGACGGTCCGCCGGCGGATCAAACGGCTCGCGGAGTCCCTGGAGGTCGACCGGGACCGGCTGCGCGGCTGGACCCTGTTCCGGGCCGTGGAGTCGGGGGTTCGGGCGGCCCGGGTGGGCCGGTCCCAGGACGCGGAGCTGCTGTTGGAGTTCGCGGGCTGGCTTTGAGGGGTGCCTCGGGTGGTGGGCGGGGTGCCTGCGGCGGCCCCTGGCCCGCCGGTGGGGGTGCGCGTAGCGCGTCGCGTGGTCTTGTGGGTCGGGGCCGGGCCGGGGGTGTCCGTCCTCGGAACGGCGCGGAATCGGTCTCCTACGGGGTGAACCGGGTTGACGCGCCAACCGCTGCGGGCGGACACCCCCGGCCCGTCCCCTTCCCGCCGCTCGCGGCTGTCCGCGCTCGGGAGTCCTGCGGTCAGTTGGTGAGGCGGGCGATGGCCTGCTCGACCGGGAGTTCCTCGCGCTCGCCGGTGCGGCGGTCCTTCAGTTCGACGACGCCCTCGGCGGAGCGGCGGCCGGCCACCAGGATCTGCGGTACGCCGATCAGCTCGGCGTCGGTGAACTTCACGCCCGGGGAGACCCCGGCCCGGTCGTCGACCAGGACCCGGACCCCGGCGGCGGCGAGCTGCTCGGAGATGTCCAGGGCCAGCTCGGTCTGGACGGCCTTGCCCGCGGCGACCACGTGCACGTCGGCCGGCGCGACCTCCTTGGACCACACCAGGCCCTTGTCGTCGGCGTGCTGCTCGGCGAGGGCGGCCACCGCGCGGGAGACGCCGATGCCGTAGGAGCCCATCGTCACCCGGACCGGCTTGCCGTTCTGGCCGAGGACGTCGAGCTTGAGGGCGTCGGCGTACTTGCGGCCGAGCTGGAAGATGTGGCCGATCTCGATGGCGCGGTCCAGCTTGAGGCCGGTGCCGCACTTGGGGCAGGGGTCGCCCTCCCGCACGACCACGACGTCGACGTACGCGTCGGCCTCGAAGTCGCGGCCCGCGACGACGTTCCTGGCGTGGGTGTGCTCCTTGTTGGCGCCGGTGATCCACGCGGTGCCGGGCGCGACCCGCGGGTCGGCGATGTAGGTGACCTTCTCGCCGAGGCCCTGCGGGCCGACGTAGCCGCGGACCAGGTCGGGGCGGCCGACGAAGTCCTCGGCGGTGACCAGTTCGACGGGCGCGGGCGCGAAGTGCGCCTCCACCTTGTCGAGGTCGACCTCGCGGTCGCCGGGCACGCCCACGGCGACGATCTCACCGTCGACCTTGACCAGCAGGTTCTTCAGGGTGGCGGAGGCGGGGACGCCGAGCGAGGCGGCGAGCGTCTCGATGGTGGGGGTGTCGGGGGTGGGGATCTCTTCGAGGGCGGGGACCTGTGCGGCGTCGACCGGCTTCAGTTCGAAGGTGATCGCCTCGGTGTTGGCGGCGTAGTCGCAGTTCGGGCAGTCGGCGAAGGTGTCCTCGCCGGCCTCGGCGGGGGCGAGGAACTCCTCCGACTTGGAGCCGCCCATCGCGCCGGCGGTCGCCGCGCAGATGCGGTAGTCCAGGCCGAGGCGCTCGAAGATCCGCTGGTAGGCGGCGCGGTGCAGGGCGTAGGACTCGGCGAGGCCCTCGTCGGCGGTGTCGAAGGAGTAGGAGTCCTTCATCAGGAACTCGCGGCCGCGCAGGATGCCGGCCCGGGGGCGGGCCTCGTCGCGGTACTTGTTGGCGATCTGGTAGAGGATCACGGGCAGGTCCTTGTAGGAGGACGCCTGGTCCTTCACCAGCAGGGTGAAGATCTCCTCGTGGGTGGGGCCGAGCAGGTAGTCGCCGCCCTTGCGGTCCTGGAGCCGGAACAGCTCGGGGCCGTACTCCTGCCAGCGGCCGGTCGCCTCGTAGGGCTCGCGGGGCAGCAGCGAGGGGAGCGTCACCTCCTGGGCGCCGATGGCGTCCATCTCCTCGCGGACGATGCGCTCCACGTTGGCGAGCACCTTCCTGCCGAGCGGCAGCCAGCTCCACAGGCCGGCGGCGGTGCGGCGGACGTAGCCGGCCCGGACCAGCAGCTTGTGGCTGAGGACCTCGGCGTCGGCCGGGTCGTCGCGCAGCGTCTTCGCCAACAACTTCGACATGCGCTGGACCGGTGCGTTCGCCATGGTTCTCGTGTCTCCTGCGAAGTAAGGGTGGTGACGAACGAGACTAGCCGGGCGGTCGCGAGGGGCGGAAATCGGTTATCGGCGGAGCAGCGGGAGGGGGGCGCCCATCACGGCGTACGGCTTGGGGGCGCTGGGGAAGAGGACCTGGCGGGCCAGGTCCTGGTAGCCGAGGGAGCGGTACAGGCCGCGGGCGGGGCTGTCGGTGTCGATCGCGGAGAGGATCGAGCGGGGTTCGGCGGCGCCGTCGGTGATGGTGGTGATCAGGGCGCGGCCCACGCCGAGGTTCTGGTGGGCGGGGTGGACGTGCAGTTCGGTGATGACGAAGGAGTCGTCCAGCCAGGCGTCGTTGCCCTGGGCGCGGAGGTAGGGCTCGACGATCGTGGACCACCAGTGGGCACGGTCGTTGGGCATGCCGTAGACGAAGCCGGCCAGGTGTCCGGCGGGGGTGATGGCGCCGAGGGCGCGGGCGCCGGGGTGGGTCATGTGGCGCAGGACGATCTGGCGGCGGACGGCGACCTCGTCGGGGCCGAGTCCGAAGGCGGCGGCTTGGACGGCCAGGGCCTCGTCGACGTGGGCGGCGAGGTCCAGGGGGCCGATCACTACGTCCATGCGGGGAGCCTACAGGGGGGTTCGTGTTGATTTCCGGGTGCGGGGGCGTCGTGGTTCCCGCCCGGGACGCGTTTCAGAACAGGACGCTCATGAAGGCGCCGACCTCCTGGAAACCCACCCTGCGGTAGGTCCGCCTGGCCGCCGTGTTGAAGTCGTTGACGTAGAGGCTGGCCGTGGGGGCGATGTCGGTGAGCGCGTAGCGCAGGACCGCGGCCATGCCGGGCGCGGCGCGGCCCTTGCCGCGGTGTTCGGGGGCGACCCAGACGCCCTGGATCTGGCAGGCCCGGTCGGTGGCGGCGCCGATCTCGGCCTTGAAGACGACCCGGCCGTCGGCGTCGAAGCGGGCGAAGGAGCGGCCGGCGCCGACGAGTTCGGCGACCCGGGCCTGGTAGAGGAGGCCGCCGTCGCCGGCCAGCGGGGAGATGCCGACCTCTTCGGTGAACATCGCCACACAGGCCGGCATGATCGCGTCCATCTCGTCCTTTCGGACCCGGCGGACGTGCGGGTCGGGGGCGATGTCGGCGGGCATCCGGTCGGTGACCATGAGCGGCTGGCGGCGCCGTACCTCGCGGGCCGGGCCCCAGTTGGGTTCGAGCAGCCGCCACAGCTGGGTGGTGGACTCGGCGGGGCCGACGATGGAGGAGCAGCGCCGGCCGGCCCGGCGGGCGCGGTCGGCGAAGGCGCGCACGGCGCGCGGGGTGGCGCAGATGGGGACCAGGTTGGCGCCCGCGTAGCACAGGGACGTCAGCATGCCGTCCTCGTACCAGCCCCACATCTCGCCGCCGAGCCGCCACGGGTCGAGACCGGCGACCTGCACCCGGGAGGTCACGAAGGCGTTCGTGACCGGCTCGCGGTCGAGGACGGCGAGCGCGGCGTTCAGGTCGCTCGGTTCGAGGACCCGGGAGGTGGTCTGCGTCAACACGTGCGGGGCCTCACCCTGGGGTCTGCTGATCTCCGCACTGTACCCGCGGAGGCTGAGCGGCGTCGCCCCGCGTTGTCGTTGCCGTTGCCTTGCCGGTGGCTGTCGGCTGCCGTGCCGTCTCCGGGGGCTGCCGCCCCCGGATCCCCGCTGTCGGCCCTGGACGGGCCTCGTCGTCAAACTCCCCCAGAGGGGGCACTCCCAGACGGGCTGACAGCAACCGGCCGGGCTGGTCGGTCCGACCCGCTCAGCCGGCCACCGCCACCGAGGGCTCCCCCGAAGCCACGCCGGCCGCCTCCATCTGTTCGGCCAGCTTCATGGCCTCCTCGATGAGGGTCTCGACGATCTTGGACTCGGGGACGGTCTTGATGACCTCGCCCTTGACGAAGATCTGGCCCTTGCCGTTGCCGGAGGCGACGCCGAGGTCGGCCTCGCGGGCCTCGCCGGGGCCATTGACGACACAGCCCATGACGGCGACGCGGAGCGGGACCTCCATGCCGGTGAGGCCGGCGGTGACCTCTTCGGCCAGCTTGTAGACGTCGACCTGGGCGCGGCCGCAGGACGGGCAGGAGACGATCTCCAGGCCGCGCTGGCGCAGGTTGAGCGACTCCAGGATCTGGTTGCCGACCTTGACCTCCTCGACCGGCGGGGCGGAGAGGGAGACCCGGATGGTGTCGCCGATGCCCTGGGAGAGCAGCGCGCCGAACGCGACGGCCGACTTGATGGTGCCCTGGAAGGCGGGGCCGGCCTCGGTGACGCCGAGGTGCAGCGGGTAGTCGCACTGGGCGGCGAGCTGCCGGTAGGCCTCGACCATGACGACCGGGTCGTTGTGCTTGACGGAGATCTTGATGTCCCGGAAGCCGTGCTCCTCGAAGAGCGACGCCTCCCACAGCGCGGACTCGGCCAGCGCCTCGGGGGTCGCCTTGCCGTACTTCTGGAGCAGGCGGCGGTCCAGCGAGCCCGCGTTCACGCCGATCCGGATCGGAGTGCCGTGGTCCTTGGCGGCCTGCGCGATCTCCTTGACCTTGTCGTCGAACTGCTTGATGTTGCCGGGGTTGACCCGGACCGCGGCGCAGCCGGCCTCGATGGCGGCGAAGACGTACTTGGGCTGGAAGTGGATGTCGGCGATGACCGGGATCTGCGACTTGCGCGCGATGACCGGCAGCGCGTCGGCGTCGTCCTGGGTGGGGCAGGCCACCCGGACGATCTGGCAGCCGGACGCGGTCAGCTCGGCGATCTGCTGGAGGGTGGCGCCGATGTCGGAGGTGCGGGTGGTGGTCATCGACTGCACCGACACGGGGGCGTCGCCGCCCACGGCCACCGAGCCGACCTGGATCTGCCGGCTCTTCCGGCGTTCGGCGAGCCTGGTCGGAACGGACGGCATGCCGAGAGAAATCGCAGTCATCTGCTGTGCAACCCCAAGTCGTGGATCAAGGTCCGGTCCCGTCAGCGGCGGGCTCCGATCATTCGAGATTACGGCACCGGGCTCGGGCCGGGCACATTCAGTCGCCGTAAACACACTCGAAGGAAGGCGGCCCGGCACAAGCGTGCCGGGCCGTCGTGAATGCTGGGTGGCTAGGAGATTTTCACCGGGTTCACCACGTCGGCGACCAGGACCAGCAGGGTGAAGCAGACGAAGACGCCCGCCACCACGTAGGCCACCGGCATGAGCTTCGCCACGTCGAACGGGCCGGGGTCGGGGCGGCGCAGCACCTTCGCCACGTTGCGGCGCAGCGCTTCCCACAGGGCGCCCGCGATGTGCCCGCCGTCCAGCGGGAGCAGCGGGAGCATGTTGAACAGGAAGAGCGAGAGGTTGAAGCCGGCGACCAGCATCACGGCCATGGCCAGCTGCTGGGTGGGCGGGATGTCCAGGGTGAAGATCTCGCCGCCGACCCGGGCGGCGCCGACCACGCCCATCGGGGAGTCGGGTTCGCGCGGTCCGTCGCCGAAGGCGGCGTCCCACAGGGCGGGGATCTTGCTGGGCAGGGCGGCGAGCGAGTCGACGGCGTCGCCGATCCGGTCGCCCATCCAGACCACGGAGTCGCCGAAGTCCTGCTTGACGATGCCGGTGGCGGCGCTGAAGCCGAGGAAGCCGGCGGTGACGTACTCGCCCTGGACGTAGCCGCCGCTGCCGTCCTTCTTGGCGACCTTGTTGGTGGCGATCTCGGCGTGCAGGGTGATGTCCTTGCCGTCCCGCTCGACGACCAGCGGGACGTCGGTGCCGGGGTTGGCGCGGATCAGGTCGGAGAGCTTCTCCCACTCGTCGGTGCGTACGCCGTCGAAGGAGACGATCTTGTCGCCGGCCTTGAGGCCGGCCGCGGCGGCCGGGGAGGGCGCGTCGGCGTCGGTGCACTTGTCGCGGTCCTCGCTCTGGGCGATGACGCACTGGGAGACCGAGCTGACGGTGGTGGTCTGCTGGGAGATGCCGAAGCCCATCAGGACGATGAGGAACAGCGCCACCGCGAGGATCAGGTTCATGAACGGGCCGCCGAACATGACGATGACCCGTTTCCACGGCTTACGGGTGTAGAAGAGGCGGTTCTCGTCGCCGGGCTGGAGTTCCTCGAAGGCGGCCGAGCGGGCGTCCTCGATCATGCCGCGCCAGGGTGAGGTGGAGCGGGCCTCCACCCTGCCGTCGGGGCCGGGCGGGAACATGCCGATCATGCGGATGTAGCCGCCGAACGGGATGGCCTTGATCCCGTACTCGGTCTCGCCCTTCTTGCGGGAGAAGATCGTCGGGCCGAAGCCGACCATGTACTGCGGCACCCGGATGCCGAACAGCTTGGCCCAGGACAGGTGGCCCAGCTCGTGCCACGCGATGGAGAACAGCAGGCCGACCGCGAAGACGACTATGCCGAGGATGAACATCAGGGTCGTCATGCACGGGCCTCCGCCGTCTGTGCCGCCAGTTCCCGGGCTCGGGTACGCGCCCAGGTCTCCGCTTCGAGGACGTCCGCGACGGTCAGGGAAGTTCCCGTCAGCGTTGTCGACGGGGCGCCGTGTTCGTCGACCACCCGCGTGACGGTCTCCATGATGCCCAGGAACGGCAGCGCGCCGGCGCGGAACGCCTCGACGCACTCCTCATTGGCGGCATTGAACACCGCGGGGGCGGTGCCCGCGAGCTCGCCGACCCGGCGGGCCAGGTTCACCGAGGGGAAGGCCGCGTTGTCGAGGGGGAAGAACTCCCAGGTGGACGCCTTGGTCCAGTCGAAGGTGGGGGCGGCGTCGGGAACGCGTTCGGGCCAGCCGAGACCGATGGCGATGGGGCCGCGCATGTCGGGCGGCGTCGCCTGGGCCAGCGTCGAGCCGTCGGTGAACTCCACCATCGAGTGGACGTAGGACTGGGGGTGGACGACGACCTCGATGCGGTCGAAGGGGATGTCGTAGAGGAGGTGCGCCTCGATGACCTCCAGGCCCTTGTTGACCAGGGTCGCGGAGTTGATGGTGATCACCGGGCCCATCGCCCAGGTGGGGTGGGCGAGGGCGTCGTCGACGGTGACGGCCGCGAGCTGTTCCCTGGTGCGGCCGCGGAACGGGCCGCCGGAGGCGGTGACGACCAGCTTGCGGACGTCGGCGCGGGTGCCGGCGGCCAGCGCCTGGAAGAGGGCGGCGTGCTCGGAGTCGACCGGGATGATCTGTCCGGGCTTGGCGAGCGCCTTGACCAGCGGGCCGCCGACGATGAGCGACTCCTTGTTGGCGAGCGCGAGGGTGTGGCCCGCCTCCAGGGCGGCCAGGGTGGGGGCGAGTCCGATGGAACCGGTGATGCCGTTCAGGACGGTGTGGCAGTCGGCGGCGGCGACCTCGGTGGCCGCGTCCGGTCCGGCGAGGATCCCGGGCAGCGGCTCCCCCGTCCCGTACTGCGCCCGCAGGGCCTCGCGCAGTGCCGGTACGGCGTCCTCGCGGGCCACCGCGACGGTCCGGACGCCCAGCCGGTACGCCTGCTCGGCGAGGAGGGCGACCCGGCCGCCGTTGGCGGACAGGGCGGTGACCCGGAAGCGGTCCGGGTTGCGCAGCACGAGATCGATGGCCTGGGTCCCGATCGACCCGGTGGAGCCGAGGATGACGATGTCCTTCGGGCCGTCTGTCGCCACGGGGTCGTAGACGAGGTGCGGGTCGGCGAGGGGGGCAGGGCTGTCGGTCATCCCCCCATTGTTGCCCCAACGGCTGTCGGAGCGGACAGCGCGTCCCCCGGGCGGGGGGCGCGCCGTCCGCCCGGGGCGCGTCTCACCTGATGGGACGGTGCACGTTCGTCCTCGTGCTCGGGCCCGGGGTCGCGTCGGCGATCCACGGGCCGTCGCCGGACGGGTCGACGACGCCGCGCTCCAGCCACTCGTAGGTGCCGGACAGGACGCCCTTGACCACCTTGCGGTCGAGGTCGTCGGTGTTGGTCCACAGCCGGCCGAAGAGTTCGTCGACCCGGATGCGGGCCTGCCGGCAGAAGACGTCGGCGAGCTGGTACGCCTCGCGGCCGTGCTCGCCGCGGGAGCGGAGCAGCTCGGCGCGGACGCAGGCGGCGCTCATGGCGAACAGTTCGGCGCCGATGTCGACGATCCGGCCGAGGAAGCCCTGCTTGGTCTCCATCCGGCCCTGCCAGCGGGACATGGCGTAGAAGGTGGAGCGGGCGAGTTTGCGGGCGGTGCGCTCCACGTGCCGCAGGTGGGGGGAGAGATCGATCTCATGCTTGAACTCGCCGTAAGCGGTGGGGAGTTGCCCAGGACCCGCGATCAGCTTGGGGAGCCACTTGGCGTAGAAGACACCGGCGTTCGCGCCCGCCCTCGCCTTGTCCGTGAGGGACTTGTCCGGGTCGATCAGGTCGCCGGCGACCGACAGGTGGGCGTCGACCGCCTCGCGCGCGATCAGCAGGTGCATGATCTCGGTGGAGCCCTCGAAGATGCGGTTGATGCGCAGGTCGCGCAGGACCTGTTCGGCGGGGACGGCGCGTTCGCCGCGGGCGGCGAGGGAGGCGGCCGTCTCGAAGCCGCGGCCGCCGCGGATCTGGACCAGTTCGTCGGCCATCAGACAGGCCATCTCGGAGCCGTAGAGCTTGGCGAGGGCGGCCTCGATGCGGATGTCGTTGCGGTCCTCGTCGGCCATCTGGGAGGAGAGGTCGAGGACGGCTTCGAGGGCGAAGGTGGTGGCGGCGATGAAGGAGATCTTCGCGCCGACCGCCTCGTGCAGCGCGACCGGCTTTCCCCACTGCTCGCGCACCGCCGACCACTCGCGGGCGATCTTCAGACACCACTTGCCGGCGCCGACGCACATCGCGGGCAGCGAGAGGCGGCCGGTGTTGAGGGTGGTGAGGGCGATCTTGAGGCCGGCGCCCTCGGGGCCGATCCGGTTCGCGGCGGGGACCCGGACCCGGTGGAAGCGGGTGACGCCGTTCTCCAGGCCGCGCAGGCCCATGAAGGCGTTGCGGTTCTCGACCGTGACGCCTTCGGTCGCGGTCTCGACGACGAACGCCGTGATGCCGCCCCGGTGTCCCTCCGACTTCGGCACCCGGGCCATGACGACGAGCAGGTCGGCGACGACGCCGTTGGTGGTCCACAGCTTCACACCGTCCAGGACGTAGTCCGCCCCGTCCGGTACGGCGGTGGTGGCGAGCCGGGCCGGGTCGGAGCCGACGTCCGGCTCGGTCAGCAGGAAGGCGGAGATGTCGGTGCGGGCGCAGCGCGGCAGGAACCGCTCCTTCTGCTCCGCGCTGCCGAACTGCTTCACCGGCTGCGGTACGCCGATCGACTGGTGGGCGGAGAGCAGCGCGCCGATCGCGGCGTTCGCGGAACCCACCAGGGCGAGCGCCTTGTTGTAGTACACCTGGGTCAGGCCCAGGCCGCCGTACTTGGTGTCGATCTTCATGCCGAAGGCGCCCAGTTCCTTCAGCCCGGCGATCACCTCGTCCGGGATGCGGGCGTCGCGTTCGATGACCGCGCCGTCGATCCGCGTCTCGCAGAAGTCGCGCAGCTCGGCGAGGAACTCCTCGCCGCGGCGGCTCGCCTCGGCGTCCGGGAGCGGGTGCGGGTGGATGAGGTCGAGGCGGAGGCGGCCGAGGAACAGTTCCTTGGCGAAGCTGGGTTTGCGCCAGTCCTGGTCGCGGGCCGCCTCGGCGACCCGGCGGGCCTCGTGTTCGGTGACGGTGGGTCGGGAGGAAGGGGTGGTCGGTGCGGACATGGGGCACCTCGCCGCGTCTCGGCACGTAAAGGAAGGTATGGGGCGATGGGTGGGGTGATGGGTGAGTGATGGGTGGGGTGACATGTGGGGGATGTACGTTACTGATCGGTGCTACTCGATCGTATGTACCCGATTCCGGACGTCCCGGCCACCCTTCGCGCGGCCATTCGGCCGATGAGCGGATGAGCGTACGATCGAGCGTCGAAGCGCTTCGACGACGGCTGCCGATGTATGGACACCCCGCTCTTCCTGGGGCTAGGGTCGGATCACCCTCGCCCCGCCCTGGTCCGATTCGCGCGCTTGTCGAAGCGCTTCACATCGCTTGGAGAGCTGGATGGTCACCCTTGCCGAGGTCGCCCAGCACGCCGGAGTGTCGGCGAGCACGGTGAGCTATGTGCTCAGTGGCAAGCGGTCCATCTCCACCACCACCCGGCAGCGGGTCGAGGAGAGCATCCGGCAGCTGGGGTACCACCCCAACGCCGGGGCCCGCGCGCTGGCCAGCAGCCGGTCGAACATCGTCGCGCTGATGATCCCGCTGCGCACCGACATGTACGTACCGGTGATGATGGAGATCGCCATCGCGGTGGCCACCACCGCGCGCACCCACGGCTACGACGTGCTGCTGCTCACCGGCGAGGAGGGCCCCGACGCGGTGCGCCGGGTCACCGGCAGCGGGCTGGCCGAGGCGATGATCGTCATGGACGTCGAACTCGACGACGAGCGGCTGCCGTTGCTGCGCGCCACCGGGCAGCCGTCCGTACTGATCGGGCTGCCCGCCGACACCTCCGGGCTGACCTGCGTCGACCTCGACTTCCGGGCCACCGGCGCGCTGTGCGTGGAGCATCTGGCCTCGCTGGGCCACCGGGACATCGCCGTCATAGGTGAGGCGCCGGCGGTGTACGAGCGGCACACCGGGTTCGCCGAGCGCACCCTGGAGGGGCTGCGGGCCCGGGCCCGGGAGCTGGGGCTGCGCCTGCTGCACCGGCCGTGCGAGGGCGGGTACGACGCGATGGCGCTGACCCTGTCCCGGATCTTCGACGAACGGCCCGGCACCACGGGGTTCGTGGTGCAGAACGAGGCGGCGGTCGAGCCGCTGCTCGCCCTGCTGCGGCAGCAGGGGCGGGCGGTGCCCGAGGACGTGTCGGTGGTGGCGGTCTGCCCCGAGCAGGTCGCCGCACAGGCGTCGGTGCGGCTGACCTCGGTCGCCGTCCCCGCCCAGGAGATGGGCCGGCACGCGGTGGAACAACTGGTCGCCAAGCTCGGCGGACGCGCCAGCGACGAGGTGGTGCTGCTGCCGCCGGAGCTGACGGTACGGGCGAGTACGGGGCCGGCCCCCGGCTGGACCGGCCCCTGACCCGGGGGTGCGGTGGGTCAACCGCCGCTGACCGTCAGGTTGTTGGTGACGAAGTCCAGACCGCCGGCCGACGAGGTGATCTCGTAGCCGAACTGCACGTCGCCGATGGTCTCGTTGCCCATCCAGCCCTTGGTGTCCTTGATCCACTTCAGCACCGGGAGGATGTTGACGGTGCCGGCGGTGGAGTCGGAGGTGCGCAGGAACGAGTACACCTCGTTGGCGCCGTTGTTGCCCTTGTAGACGTTCCAGGTGTGGCCGCCGAGGGTGGCGCTGCCCTGGGCGGTGCCGAGCGGGCCGACGGCGCCGTTGTAGTTGACCCAGAGCATGATCTCGTAGTCGTAGTCGGTGTCCCAGATGTCGTACGAGGTGTTGTACGCGCCGGACGACGGGACCGTGACGTTGTAGCTGCTGCTGAGCGAGGTCAGTGAGGTGATCGGCTTGTTGATCACCTTCTTGCTGTTCGGGTAGGACTTGATGCCGCCGGTGCCCGGGTGGTCGGCCCAGACTCCCCAGTTGGTGCCGGAGTTGGCCCAGACGCACTGGCTGCCGGCGCCGGAGCCCCAGATGTTGTTGTAGAGGATGTAGCCGTTCAGGGTGGTGTTGCCCCACTGGTCGCAGGAGTTCCAGACGGCGGCCTCGGCGGGGGCGGCGGCCAGGCCGACGGTGGCGCCGAGGGCGAGCGCGGGGGCCAGCAGGGCCCTGGGGAGTCCGCGGGGGATGCTGCGTAGTGCCATGGTCGTCCCTTCCATGGGTGGGGGGATCGGGTGCCTACCGGGCCTCCAGGTGGAGGACGCGGTCTTCGCCGGCGGTGAGGTCGAGCGGCTCGGTGCCGGTGGAAGTCCTCAGTTCGACACGTACGGTGCGGTCGGGGCGGAGCGCGGCGGTGGCGCCCCCGGGGGTCCAGGTGAGGTCGAGGGCGGCGCCGAACCGGGTGCGTACGCCGCGCAGTTCGCCCGCCGGGAGAGCGGCGGGCAGCGCCGGCAGCAGCACCAGGCGTCCGGGGGTGGACTGCACCAGCATCTCGATGAGCACGGCGGGCAGGGTGTGCGCCGCGTCGGCGTTGTAGACGTCGCGGTGCGGGTAGTGGGAGCTCATCAGGGAGGCGTGGAAGTAGTCGCCCGTCAGCACCGCGCCGAGGGCGTGCGCGACCCGGGCGCCGTCCCGCAGCCGGGCGGCGACCAGGGCGTGGTGCAGATGGCCGTGGGCCGAGTCGTTCTCGGCGCCGCGCAGGGCGAGCGCGCGGTGTGCGGCGGCGGCCAGCTCCGGGGTGTCGTACGGGGTGATCTCGTCCAGCGGCCAGACGCCGTAGAGGTGGCTGAGGTGGCGGTGGTCGTAGGTGTCGTCGAGGCCCGGGCGGGCCCATTCGGCGAGGGCGCCGTCGGCGTTGATCCGGTGCGGCGGCAGGCGGTCGGCCAGCGCGCGCCAGCGGGCGGCGTGCCCGGGGTGGTAGGCGGCGGCGGTCAGCAGGGCGTGCCGGGCGGCGGAGAGGTCCATCGCCGCGTCGACCGTGCCCCAGCTCGCGTTCGCCGGACGGTTCTCCGGCGAGTAGGAGGGCACGACAGCCAGCCGGCCGTCCGCGCCCTCGGTGAGGAAGTCCTCGTAGAACAGGGCGACTTCGGCGAGTGCCGCGGCGGTGCGCGGGTCGCGGGTGCCGTGCGTCTCGTCATGGTCGACCAGGGGTTTGAGCAGCCAGTCGGCGCCGGCCGTCCACAGGTGCAGCGGGTACTCACGGCTGAAGTGGTACGAGTGCCCGTTCTCGCCGTCGGTGTGCGAGGGGGCGACCATGCCCCGGGTGCCGAAGACCGCGCGGGCGTTCTCCCGCCAGTGCTCCCGTTGCCGGTGGACCAGGGCGGCGTGTGCCTCGGTGACCTCGGGGAGGGCGGCGGCGGCGGCCGAGGCGGTCTGCAGGTTGAGGTTGGCGTTGGTGGTGAACGCGCCGGACCAGGCGGTGTCCCAGTCGCCGGTCCACAGGCCGGTGAGGCGGGGCGGCAGCAGTCCGGAGGCGGAGAGCTGGTGGTAGCGGCCGGCGGCGAAGAGGCGCTCCAGGAGGGCCGGGCTGCCGGGGCGGCGCAGCAGCCGCGAGCCGGGCAGGGCGCGCTCGGCCGGGTCGGCGGCGAGGTCGAGGCCGACCCGTAGGTAGGCGGTGCGGTGCCGGTGGAGGTGGCGGTCGAGGAGGCCGTCGTAGCCGTGCCCGGCCAGCAGGTCGCGCAGCGCGCGGGACTCGGCGTGCACGTCCCACTCCCCCGGGTGCCGGTGCACCCGGGTCACCAGCAGCAGACAGCTCGCCCCCGCCACCCGCAGGCCCGGCGGGACGAGGGCGGTGCTGCCGCCGGTGACCGCGGCGACGGTGACGCCGGTGCAGACGCGGTCGCTGTCCGGGTAGCGGGCGCGCAGGCTCAGGACCGCGCCCTCGGGGGTGCGGACCGCGCCGTGGCCGACGCCGAGGCCGGCGGGCACGCCGGGCAGCCGGTGGTCCAGGGCGAGGTCGAGGGTGAGCAGCGGGGCGGTGACCTGCTGGACGATCACGTCGTCGGCGCGGGAGACGAAGACCCGGCTGGTCCAGCCGCCGGCGGTGGCGGTGGTCTCGCCGGTGGCGAAGTCGACGGTACGGCGGTAGGGGTGAGCGGTGTCCGGGGGCCGGCGCAGGCGGAGCTGGAAGGCCGGGTGGAACGGCTGCACCCAGTGCAGCGGGCGGCCGTCGGTGAACTCCTCGGCGGCGGTGACGTCGCCGGCCAGCAGCCGCTCGCGCAGCGCGGGCAGGGCGGCGGCCAGCTCCGGGGGACGGGCGTGTTCGCCACCGTTCGGGCGGACCAGGGTGTGGTGGGTGACGATCACCCGGTCGTCGTGCGGGTCGCCGAACACCAGGGCGCCGTGGTGGCCGTTGCCGGTGAGGAAGGCGTCCTCCCAGCGGGCGGCTGGGGCGGGTTCCCAGGTGGCGTGGACGGGGGCACCGTTCATGGAGCGAGCACCCGTACGCCGTACCGCTCCAGCGTCGTCCGGTCCCTGACCGGCTCGCCGGTGAGCAGGTCGCGGTGGGTGCCGGGGACGTCGACGGTGACCGGTTCGCGGCCGTGGTTGAGCAGGAACAGCAGGTCGCCGCGGTGGACCGCCTCGACGCCCGGCGGGACGCGGTCCAGCGGCGGGCGGACCCCGGCGTCGGCGGCGATGCCCGCGAGCAGGCCGCGCAGCGCCTCGGGCTCGGGGAGGGTGGAGACGTACCAGGCCCGGCCCTTGTTCAGGACGGCGGGCAGTCCGTCGAGTTCGCCGCCCTGGTACGGGACGGTCTCGTCCGCGGTGCCGTCGGGTTCCAGTTCCTCCGACCACAGGGTGCCGGTGAAGCCGTCGCAGCCGGCCCTCTCCCCGTCGGCCAGCGGCCACCACTCGTGCACGGTGCGGATGCCGAACAGGTCGCGCAGCCGGGCGTCCATGGCGCCGGGGCGGACCCGGTCGTCCTGGTCGGCCACGCCGGTGAGGAAGCCGCAGACGAGGGTGCCGCCGCCGTGCACGTACCCGACGAGGTTGTCGATCGCGGCGTCCGTGAGGAGGTAGAGCTGCGGGACGACGACCAGCCGGTAGCGGGCCAGGTCGTGCTCGGGGTGGGCGAAGTCGGTCGTGAGGTGGGCTTCCCACAGGGCGCGGTGCCAGGCGCGCAGCACCACGGGCAGGTCGGCGCGCTCGAAGGGGCGGGCCTGCTGGGTGCCGGCCCACCAGGAGTGCCAGTCGTGCAGGACGGCGGCGTCGGCGGTGACGCGGGCGCCGGTGACCCGCGGGGCGATCCGGGCCAGGTCGGCGCCGAGTCGCTTGACCTCCTGGAAGGCGCGGCCGTCCGGGCCCGCGTGGCCGACCATCGCGGAGTGGAACTTCTCGGCGCCCTGCCGGGACTGCCGCCACTGGAAGTGGCAGACGGCGTCCGCGCCGCGGGCCACCGCCTGGAGCGACCAGAGCCGGTTCAGGCCGCGCGGCTTGGGCCGGTCCACGTCCCGCCAGCCGACCGCGCCCGTCGCCTGCTCCATGACCATCCAGGGGGCGCCCCCGGCCTGGGACCGGGTGAGGTCCTGGATCAGCGCGCCCTCCGGGGCGCCGCGGGGGTCGCCCGGGTCGGGGTAGATGTCGACGGAGACGACGTCCTCCTCCTCGGCCCAGCGCCAGCCGTCCTGGCCGAAGAAGAGCGGCATGAAGTTGGTGGTGACCGGCAGGTGCGGGGTGTGCCGGCGGACGATGTCGCGCTCGGCGGTGTAGCACTCCAGCAGCATGTCGGAGGTGAAGCGGCGGAAGTCGAGGACCTGGGCGGGGTTCTTGAGGTAGTGGGTGCGGCGGGCCGGCAGGATCTCCGCCCAGTCGCCGTAGCCCTGGCCCCAGAAGGCCGTCCCCCAGGCGGCGTTGAGGGCGTCGAGGGTGCCGTACCGCTGCCGCAGCCAGTCGCGGAAGCGGGCGGCGGCCTCGTCGCCGTGGTCGTAGGTGCAGTACTCGTTGTTGATGTGCCACATCGTCAGCGCCGGGTGGCCCGCGTACCGGGCGGCCAGGGCCTCGGTGACGGCGGCGGCGCGGTCCCGGTAGGCGGCGCTGGAGTGCGAGAAGTGCTGCCGGCCGCCCCAGTGCTCGGTGCGGCCGTCCTCGTCGACGGGCAGGGTGTCCGGGTGCAGCCGGCCGAGCCAGGGCGGGGGCGAGGCGGTCGGGGTGGCGAGGACGACGCCGACGCCGTGTTCGTGCAGCAGGTCCATGACCCGGTCCAGCCAGCCGAAGTCGTACTCCCCGGGGCGGGGTTCGAGCCGGGCCCAGGAGAAGACGCCGACGGTGACGGTGTTGACGCCGGCCTCCCGCATCAGGCGTACGTCGTCCTGCCAGGTCCGCTCGGGCCACTGCTCGGGGTTGTAGTCGCCGCCGAACAGGAGCCGGCCCCGGGTGACGGCGCCGAGGTCGGGGCTCATCCCTTCACCGCCCCGGTCAGCATGCCCTTCTTGAAGTGCCGCTGGACGAAGGGGGAGAGGACCGCGACCGGCAGCAGTGCCATCACCATCACGGCCATCTGCACGGCGAGGCCGGACAGCTCGCCGGTCTTGATCGCCTGGCCGAGGCCGACCGGTGCCTCCTGCTTCTGCACGAGCTGGATCATGACGTTCTGGAGCGGCATCATGTCCTGGTCGTTCAGGTACAGGGAGGCGTTGAACCAGGCGCTCCAGTAGCCGACCGCGTAGAACAGCGTGATGACGGCCAGCACCGCGCGGGACAGCGGCATCACGATCTGCCACAGGATGCGGAGGTCGCCGGCGCCGTCGATGCGGGCGCTGTCGGTCAGCTCCTGCGAGATGCCCATGAAGAAGCCGCGCAGCACCAGAATGTTGAAGACGCTGACGGCGCTCGGCAGGATCAGCGCGAGGTAGGTGTCGGTCAGGCCGAGGGACTGGACCAGGAGGTAGGTGGGGATGAGGCCGGCGCTGAAGAACATGGTGGCCAGCAGCAGCATGAGCAGCCAGCGGTGGCCGAAGGAGCCGGAGCGGGACAGGCCGTAGGCGCACAGCACCGACACCGACATGGAGAACAGCGTGCCGACGAGGGTGATGCCGACGCTGACCAGCGCGGCCCGGGTCACCTGGCCACCGCTGAGGAGTTCCTGGTAGGCGACGAAGGTGATGTCCTTCGGGACCATCACCAGACCGCCGGCCTGGTCGATGGTCTTCCGCGACGACAGGCTGGTGACGATGACGATCCACAGCGGGAAGAGGATGGCCAGGCAGGCCAGGGCCAGCACCAGGCCCTTGCCGGCCAGGCCGGCCGGTGCGGGCTTCTCCTCCCACACCGGCCGGGGCGGGGCCGCCCAGCGCTGCCGGACGCTCTTCTCCATGACGGCGGTCACTTCTTGTACACCCCCTGCTCGCCCATCAGATGGGCCACCTTGTTCGCGGCGAGGACCAGGCCGAGGCTGACCACGCCCTTGATCAGACCGGCGGCGGCCGCGTAGCCGAAGTCCTGGTTGCGGACGCCGTTCCACCACACGAAGGTGTCCAGCACCTCCGCCGCGCCCGGTCCCACGGCATCGCGTTGCAGCAGGATCTGCTCGAAGCCGACGGTGAGCGCGTCGCCGACCCGCAGCACCAGCAGCAGGGCGATCACCGGGCGCAGCGCGGGCAGCGTGACGTGCCACATGCGGCGCCAGCGGCCCGCGCCGTCCATCGCGGCGGCCTCGTACAGGTCGGGGCTGACCGAGGCGAGCGCGGCGAGGAAGACGATGATCCCCCAGCCGGCGTCCTTCCACACGCTCTGCCCGGTGACCAGCAGCGCGAAGGTGTCCGGGTCCCGCATCATGTCGAGCCCGTCGTACCCGTGCTGCCGGAGCACCTGGGAGAGGATGCCGGCGCCGCCGAACAGCTGCTGGAAGACGGCGATGACCAGCACCCAGGAGAAGAAGTGCGGCAGGTACAGCACGGCCTGCGCGAACGCCCGCACCCGGGGCCGGATCACACTGTTGATGAGCAGTGCCAGCAGGATCGGGACCGGGAAGTACAGCACGAGCTGGAGGATGAACAGCAGCAGGGTGTTGCGTACGGAGTTCCAGAACGCGGAGTCCGCGAAGATCCGCTCGAAGTTGTCCAGCCCGGCCCAGGGGCTGTTCAGCATGGAGACGATGCCGTTGTCGCTGATGTACGGGTCGTAGTCCTGGAAGGCGACCACGTTGCCGAGGATCGGCAGGTAGTTGAAGACCAGCAGGAGCAGTACGGCCGGCAGGGTCATCAGCACCAGGACGCGGTCGCGTCTGAAGCGCAGGCGCAGACTCAGCTTCCCGGACGGGGGCTGTTCGGGTCCGGGGGCGCCGTCGGGCTCCGCCGGGGACTTCTTCACGGCCTCGGTCCTGCTCCGAGGCACCGTGCTGTTCGACACGGCCGTTCTCCTCGCCTCGCTCGCGCCGGTCAGCTCGCCGCCGTGCCGTTCTCGTCCAGCAGCTTCTTGTACCAGTCGCGGAGCTTGTCGCCGCCCTTGCTCTTCCAGTCGGACACCGCCTGCTGCATGTCGCTGACCTTCTTGCGGCCGCGGACGATGTCGTCCTCCAGCTGCTCGAAGTCGTTGGAGAGGTTGGTGTACCGGGACGGCTCGGTGATCTGCATGCCGTAGAAGGACGACTTCTTGGTGAAGGCGCCCATCCGCTGCTGCCACTCGACCTGGCCGCGGGCCACCTCGGGGAGGTCCGGGTGGGCGATGGTGGAGGCGGGGCTCGCGATCATCACGTAGGCGTTGAGGACCTCGGTGTTGCCCTTGTCGTTCTTGACCGGCAGACCGCCGTCGATCGTGTAGTGGGTGCCCTCGACGCCGTAGTTGGTGAGCATGTGCTCCTTGGTGCCGTACGGCGCCGCCGTGACGTTGGCGACCGCCAGCACGTCCTTGATCACCGACTCGGAGGCGTTCTTGTTGACGAAGGCGAAGATGCTGGCCGGCTGGCGGGCCCACAGCACGGGGTCACCGCCCTCGTGCCCGAAGATGTCCATCGCCCCGCACTCGAAGCCGTTCTTCTGCCCGGCCTGCTCGGCGTTGCGGCTGTACCACTGCGAGATGTCCTGGTTGTAGATCAGCACCTCACCGGCGGCGAACGTGGGGCCGGCGTCGCTCATGCTGTCCACGTCGGGGTGGACCACGCCGGCCGCCCACAGCTTGCGGGACCACTCCAGCGCTTCGAGGTACTCGTCGGTCTCGCCGCGGAACGTCATCCTGCCGTCGACCAGGTTCCAGCCCAGCGGCTTCTCGTCGCCGGGCAGCACGCCGAAGGCGTTGAACGCGGTCCACTTCATGTCCAGGCAGGCCCAGCGCTTGGCCTTGGCGTTGGTGATGTCCTTGGCCAGGTCCAGGAACTCCTGCGCGGAGGCGGGGACTTCGTACCCCTCCTTGGCGAAGAGGTCCTTGCGGTACAGCGGGGCGATGTTCACGACGTACGAGGCCGGCATGGGCAGGCCGCGCAGGGCGCCGCCGAAGATGGCGCGCCGCCAGGCGTCGGTGGGGATCGCGGCGAGGTTCGGGTAGTCCTTGACGGCGTCGCCGGCGAGGTAGGGGCCGAGGTCGGCGAACTTGCCGATGATGGCGCTGGGTATCTTGCCGCCCATGTTCCAGCCGGGGACCACCACCACGTCGGGCACGTCACTGGAGGCGAGGACCGCGCCGAGCTTCTCGTCGTAGGTGTTGCCGTCCTGGTTCTGCCAGACGACGTCGACGCCGATCAGGTCGTTCATCGCCGTGTAGTAGGCGTTGTCCGCCTTCGGCGGGGAGCCCCAGAACGGCGACATGACGGTCACCTTGCCGCCCTTGCCGAGCTTCTTCGGCACCGACGCCTTCAGGCCGGCCAGGTCGAGCTCGCTGGTGAAGCCCAGCGAGGAGCCGTTCTTCGACGGGATGTCCGGCGTCACCACATTGCTGGCCACATACGCCGGCAGCAGCTTCTTGGCGTCCTTGCCCGACGTGGTGCCCTCCCGCGACCCGCTGTCCGTCCCGCCGCAGGCGGTGAGCAGCGGCATCCCGCCGGCCACCGCTGCGGCGGCGAGTGCCGAGGAGGCGAGGAAACTTCTCCGGCTCGGCGCGGAGGCGGCGGAGGCGGCGTTCGGCGTCATTGCGTCAACCCTTCATGGCGCACCAGGACACCCGGTGGTGGCCGTCGGCTGCGGTGGAACGGGCGGGACGGGAGGCGGCCCTCGGGGCCCTCACCGTCGAAGCGCTTCGATGTTGCAGCGAGGTTAAGTGAACACGGGGGTGGGCACAAGAGTCGTTTCCAAGATTCCTCGGAGGTGTGTGCGGGCTGTCCGTCCCGTACGGATACGGCGGGGAGGGCCGCGCGAGCGCACCCGGTGCGGTCCCGTCTCTTGACACCGGACCTTTGCCGACTGAGCATCGAAGCGCTTCGAAAGCGCACGTCGCAGCATCGCCGCACATCGCAAGGGGAATCCCACGTGACCGCACCCACGCCGCCCGCACCGCCGTTCCGCGACCCCGCAGCACCGGTCCCGGAGCGCGTCGACGACCTGCTGTCGCGGCTCACGCTCGACGAGAAGATCGGATTTCTGCACCAGTTCACGCCGGGCGTCGAGCGCCTGGGCGTGGCCCCCTTCCGCACCGGCCAGGAGGCGCTGCACGGCGTCGCCTGGATGGGCCCGGCGACCGTGTTCCCGCAGGCCGTCGGCCTCGGCGCGACCTGGAACGAGGACCTGGTGCGCCGGGTCGGCGAGGCCGTCTCCGCCGAGGTCCGGGCGATGCGCGCGCGCGACGACCGGGTCGGCCTGAACGTCTGGTCCCCGACCGTCAACCTGCTGCGCCACCCCCTGTGGGGCCGGGGCGAGGAGGGCTACTCCGAGGACCCGAGGCTGACCTCGGCGATCGCCACCGCCTACACCCGCGGCCTGCGCGGCAGTCATCCGACCTACTGGCGCACCGCCCCGGTGCTCAAGCACTGGCTGGCCCACAACAACGAGACCGACCGCGACACCGCGTCCTCCTCGGTCCGCCCCCGCGTCCTGCACGAGTACGACCTGCGGGCCTTCCGGGAGACGGTCGAGGCGGGCGCGGTGGCCGGCGTGATGCCGGCCTACAACCTGGTCAACGGCCGCCCCAACCACGTCTCCCCGTACCTGCGCAGCCAGCTGCGGGCCTGGACCGACCAGGAACTGCTGGTCTGCTCGGACGCGGGCGCGCCCTCCAACCTGGTCGACTCCGAGCACTACTTCGACACCCACGAGGAGGCGACGGCCGCCGCGCTGAAGGCCGGCGTCGACAGCTTCACCGACCACGGCACCGACGCGGCGCCGATCACCGCCCGGGTGCGCGGCGCGCTGGAGCGGGGCCTGCTGACCGAGGCCGACATCGACACGGCGGTGCGCCGGCAGCTCTCGGTGCGGTTCCGGCTCGGCGAGTTCGACGGGTACGAGGAGGCGGGCGCCTTCGACACCCCGGAGCACCGGGCACTGGCCCAGGAGGCGGCCGAACAGGCGGTCGTGCTGCTGAAGAACGAGCGCGGGCTGCTGCCGCTGGCCCCCGGCCGCCGCCTCGCCGTGGTCGGGCTGCTCGCCGACGAGTGCAAGCTCGACTGGTACAGCGGCACCCTCATCCACCGCTCCACCCCGCTGGAGGGCCTCTACGAGCGGTTCGGCGCGGAGCGGGTGGAGTTCGCGGAGGGCGTGGACCGCATCCGGCTGCGCACCGCCGCCGGTACGTTCCTGCACGTGCCGCCGGCCGGCGACGACACCCCCGCCCCGGCCGCCGAGGGCGCCCTCGACCCGGCGCTGCTGGCCGGCCGCACCGATCTGCCGCCGCTCACCACCGACGCCACCGGCACCGAACTCGCCCTGGTCGACTGGGGCGAGGGCGTGCTCACGCTGCGCGCGCCGGACGGGCGGTACCTCTCGGCGGCCGAGGACGGGTACCTGCGCGCCTCGGCCGACCAGCCGGGCGGCTGGGTGGTGCGGGAGACGTTCCGGCTGGAACCGCACGGCGACGGTCACCTCCTCAGGCATCTGGGCACGGGTCACCATGTGTCGGTGACCGCCGAGGGCGTGAAGGTTGCCGCGACCGGCGGGGAGATCTTCGAGCCGGTCGTCGCCGAGCGCGGCGAGGAGGCGGTCGCGCGGGCCGCCGCCCGGGCCGACGTGGTGCTGGTGGTCGCGGGCAACGACCCGCACATCAACGGCCGCGAGACCGAGGACCGCACCACCCTGCGGCTCCCCGCCCACCAGGAACGGCTGCTGCGCGCCGCCCGGGACACCAACCCGGACACCGTGCTGGCGCTGGTCTGCGCCTATCCGTACGCGGTCGACACCGAGCCGCTCCCGGCGGTGCTGTGGACCGCGCACGGCGGCCAGGCGGCCGGCACCGCCCTGGCCCGGGTGCTGGCCGGGGACGTGTCACCGGCCGGCCGGCTGCCGCAGACCTGGTACGCCGACGACCGGGACCTGCCCGACCTGCTCGACTACGACGTGATCGGCGCCCGGCAGACGTACCTGTACTTCGAGGGGACCCCGCTGTTCCCGTTCGGGCACGGGCTGTCCTACGCGTCGTTCGGCTACACGGACCTGAGCGCGACCGTCGGCACCGGCTCGGTGCGGGTGTCCTGCACGGTGACCAACACCGGGGACGTCACCGCCGACGAGGTGGCCCAGCTGTACACCCGGGCCGAGGACCCGTCGGTCCCGCGGCCGCGCCGCGAACTGCTCGCCCACCGCCGCCTCACGCTCGCCCCGGGCGCCGCCGCCGAGGTGTCCTTCGACGTGCCGCTGTCCGCGTTCGGGTACTGGGACGTGGCGCACGGCCGGTGGCGCCTCGCACCGGGCCGGTACGCGCTGCTGGTGGGCGCCTCCAGCGCGGACGTCCGGCTGCGCGCGACGGTCGCCCTGGACGGGGAGCCGGCCGCGCCGCGCCCGGTGCGGGAACGCGGCCTGGACGCCGCCGACTTCGACGAGCAGAGCGGCACCGAGATCGTCGACCGGACGAAGGAGGCGGGCGACGCGGTGACACCGGCGGCCGGGAAGTCCGGCGAACTCCTCTTCCGGGACTGCGACTTCGGCACTGGAGTGACCTCGGTGACGGTCGCGGTGGCGGGCGAGGGCGTGGTGGAGGTGTCGCTGGCGGGCGGGGCCGGCGGCCCGGTGCGGGCGGTGCTGGCGACGGGCACGCCCACGCCGGGACCGTACGACTACGTCTCGCTGGTCACCGGCCTGGCCGCCGAGGGCGTGCACGACCTGCGGATCGGGCTGCGCGGGCCGGTCCGGCTGGCCCGGGTCGGGTTCTCCGGCTGACCCGGCGCCCCGGCCCGGCCCGTCTCCCCGCCCGGTCAGGCCGGGGCGTGCTTCATGATCTGGTAGGCGATGCGCCGGCGGGTCTGCTTGCCGATGCGCTCGGCGACACCGGACAGCCAGCGCGCCAGCTCCTCGGCGTCCGGTTTGCCGCGTACCTTCTCGGCCATGAACCGGCCGGACTTGTCGTTGATCGTCCAGACGCCGCCGATCCGGTACAGCTCGCCGCAGACCCGCCCCTTGGGCTGCTGCATGGTCCTGCCGCTCGGGCCGAACTGGGCCGCGATCGTCGGGTGCCCCATGTTCTCCAGGCCGGTGGACAGGTCCTCGGCACTCAGCCCCGGCTGTTTCGTCCGCATCCCGGCGAGCAGCCGGTCGAGCTGGGCCCTGGGGATGAGCGAGGCGACGTCCTCGCTGCCGAGCGAGATGTCCCCGTGCTCGGTCACCGCGTACTGCCACTTCGCGCCCTCGGGACTGTTGTCCAGGTCCCGGCCGCTGAAGTCGTCGAGCGGCACCCACAGCGGATTGAGCCGTACCTCACCGAGGTCGTCGGTCTCGTGGCCCTTGACCTTCTTCGGCGGCACCGCGAGGCCGGCCGTGTGGTCCAGGTCGTCGGGGGCGCGCTGGACGGCGTGCGCGTCGCCGGTGGCGACCAGGCGGGAGACCGCCCGGTTGCCGGCCGCGCGTTGCAGGTTCAGGGCGGCGGTGGCGGACATCGGTCCGCCGGCCGCCGCCGTCTGCTCCGCCTCGGCCGCGCGCTGTTCCTCCCTTCGCAGGAAGGGGACGGCGTTCTCCTCGTCGTGCTGGGCTCTGCGGGCGTGCGCCAACGTTCCGTTCCCTCGGCGTCGGGGGTTTTGCGGAACGCTCCCGCGCCGAGGGCTCGGCCGGCCGACGGACAGGCCAACGGCGGCTGTCCGGCGCCGGAACAGCTGGGTCAGAGCGCCAGACCGGTGAGGACCATGACCCGCTCGTAGGTGTAGTCGTCCATCGCGAACCGCACGCCCTCGCGGCCCACCCCGGACTGCTTGGCACCGCCGTACGGCATCTGGTCGGCGCGGTAGGAGGGCACGTCGCCGATGACCACACCGCCGACCTCCAGCGCGCGGTGGGCGCGGAAGGCGGCCTGCACGTCGTGGGTGAAGACGCCCGCCTGGAGGCCGTACTTGGAGTCGTTGACGGCGGCGAACGCGGCCGCCTCGCCGGCCACCCGCTGCACGCTGAGCACCGGTCCGAAGACCTCCTCGCGGGCCAGCGTGGTGTCCGCCGGTACGCCGGTCAGCACGGTCGGCGCGTAGGAGGCGCCGTCCCGCCGCCCGCCGGTGGCGAGGGTGGCGCCGGCCTCGACGGCCTCCGTCACCCACGCCTCGACCCGCTCGGCGGCGGCCTCGCTGACCAGCGGGCCGACATCGGTCTTGTCGTCGCTCGGGTCACCGGTGACCTGCGCCTCGACGGCGGCGACGATGCGCGGCAGCAGCCGGTCGTAGACGGCGGTGTCGGCGATCACCCGCTGCACCGAGATGCAGGACTGGCCGCCCTGGTAGTTGGAGAAGGCGGCGATGCGCCGCGCGGCCAGGTCCAGGTCCGCCTCGCTCGCCCAGTCGGCCAGCACGACGGCCGCGCCGTTGCCGCCCAGCTCCAGGGTGCAGTGCTTGCGCGGCACCGAGTCCATGATCGCGTAGCCGACCTGCTCGGAGCCGGTGAAGGAGATCACCGGCAGCCGCTCGTCCTGGACCAGGGCGGGCATCCGGTCGTTGGGGACCGGCAGCACGCTCCAGGAACCGGCGGGCAGTTCGGTCTCGGCGAGCAGTTCGCCGAGGAGCAGCGCGGAGAGCGGGGTGGCGGGCGCGGGCTTGAGGACGATGGGGGCGCCGGCCGCGATCGCCGGGGCGACCTTGTGGGCGCAGAGGTTCAGCGGGAAGTTGAACGGCGCGATGCCGAGCACCACGCCCTTGGGGAACCGCCGGGTGAGGGCGAGCCGCCCCTGCCCGCCCGCGTCGGTGTCGAGCCGCTGGGCCGCTCCGCCGTTGAACCGGCGGGCCTCCTCGGTGGCGAACCGGAAGACGGAGACCGCCCGGCCGACCTCGCCCCGGGCCCACTTCATCGGCTTGCCGTTCTCGGCGGAGATCAGCCGGGCGATCTCCTCGGCCCGCTCGGCCAGCCGCCGGGCCACGTGGTCCAGGGCGGCGGCGCGGACATGGGCCGGGGTGGCGGCGAACTCGTCCCGTACGGCGTACGCGGCGGCCACCGCCTGCTCCACCTGCGCCTCGGTCGGGACGCTCACGGCGCCGACCGGCCGGCCGTCCCACGGGGAGGTGACGTCGAAGGTGTCGTCGCCGGTGGCCTGGCGGCCGGCCAGCCAGAAGGCGTGGGTGGAGGTCATGTCGGGTTCCGGCCCTTCCCGTCGGGTGTACGTGCGGTGCTGGGTCCACCGTAGGGGCGGGGCGCCGGGCGGTCGTTTGTCCGGTGTGTAGCAGTGCGGCGGGCGACACCGACGGATTGGACTAGCCGCGCCTGGTCGCGCCCTACTGGTGCGCGGTCGCCTTCAGGGCCAGCCACAGCTCCATCCGTACGTCCGGGTCGTCCAGGGAACGGCCGAGGATCTCCTCGACGCGCCGCATCCGGTAGCGCAGGGTGTGCCGGTGGACGCCGAGGTCGGCGGCGGCCGCGTCCCACTGGCCGTGCCGGGACAGCCAGGCGCGCAGCGAGGCGACCAGGTCGCCGCGGCCGGTGGCGTCGTGGTCGTGCAGCGCCCGCAGCAGCCCGTCGGCGAAGGCCCGCACCGCGTCGTCGGCGAGCAGCGGCAGCACCGAGCCGGCCGCGAGCCGCTCGTGCTCGACGCACCTCCGGCCGCGCCGCCGGGCCACCGACAGCGCCTGTTCGGCCTGCTTGTACGCGGCCGAGGCGCCGATCGGCCCGGACGGCGCCGACAGCCCCGCCACCCAGCCCTCGTCCGCGCCGCCGGCCGGCGCGTCCGGCACCGTGCGGCCCGCCTCCAGCGCCGCCGCGTACTCCGCGCAGGCGGCGACCGCCGCGCCCCCGTCGGCGGCCAGCACCACCAGCCGTTCGCCCTGCGGCACCACGAGCACCGCCTCGCCCGCCCGGGCCGCCGCCGCCTCGACGACCTCGGCGAGCGCCCCGGGCAACTCGCCGCCGGCCGGCACCGGTTCGGCGACCACCAGCCGGAAGGGCGCGTCGAGCAGCGCGCCGTACAGGTCGCCGGCCACGGTCCGGGCGTGGTCGGGTTCGCCGGCCAGCAGCATGCCGAGGACGGCGGTGCCGATCCGCTGCTCGGCGGCGTGCAGCGAGCGGGAGCGTTCGGTGGTGAGGGTGAGCAGGGCGACGGCGGAGTGCAGGGCGTAGCGCTCGGCGGTGCCGAGGGTGGTGGCGGTGCCGACGGCGAGGGCGGCGCGGGGGCGCCGGGAGGTGCCGATGGAGTGCAGCTCGACGCGGTCGCCGTCGCCGTTGGTGTCCGTCCCCCCGACGACGGCGGAGGCCGGGGCGGGCCGCTCGCGCAGCCGCCGTACGTCGGCGGTGAGTCCGGCGGCGCGGCGGCCGGCCCACTCCGGCGCGGCGGCCACCACCTCGCCGGCCGCGTCGTAGAGCGCGGCCCACCCGTCGACCTGGGCGGCCAGCGCGCCGAGCAGCCCTTCCGGGCCGTCGCCCAGGGCCCGCCTGGTCAGCTCCCGCTGGGCGGCGAACCCGTCGGTGACCGCCCGGTACTGGTCGGCGGCGATGGCGGCGGAGACGGCCTTGCTGATGGCGAGGAACGGGGTGCGGCGCGGCACCTCGATGAGCGGCAGCCCGGCCTCCTCGGCCGCCGCCACGAGCGCGGCCGGGATGTCCGCGTAGTGCACCCCGACGGCGAACCCGAGGCCGACCACCCCCGCCCCGGCCAGCCGCCGCACGTACCGGCGCATCGCCTGCGGGTCCTCGGCGTCCAGCTTCAGCGCGGTGATCAGCAGCAGCTCACCGCCCTCCATGTAGGGGACGGGGTCGGCCAGCTCGCTGGCGTGCGCCCAGCGCACCGGCGCGTCCAGGCGGTCCCCGCCCGCCCGCACGGTCAGCTTGAGCGTGGAGTGGTGGACCAGCGAGGCGAGGGTCGGGGGCATGGGCCGTCAGCTCCGCGTCGGTGAGGTGCAAAACCGGTGCTCCGTTGGCCGCCGCGTATGAACGGCCTGGGGCGATTGTGCCTCACTGTACGGTCGCGGCGGGTCCCGGCCGGGGTCTCACCCCCGCAGGTCCACCAGGAGCGGCGGCGCGTGCTCCCCCTTGACGGTGGTCAGCGACAGCACCGCGTGCCCGGGCGGCACGGCGTGCGCCAGCTCGGAGGCGGACCAGCGTTCGCGTTCGACCTGCTTCACGGTCACCGCGTCGGTGGTGACCGCCCGGCCCGTCACCAGTTTGCGCAGGGTGTGGATGGCCCGGGTCATCGGCTGGTCGGCGAAGACGGTGTGCTTGGCGACCTCGGTGGTCTCCACCCACTCGGTGCCCCAGGCCTGCGCGAACCGGCTGCCGTCCCAGGTGGTGACGCCGCAGAAGGCCATCCGGCAGCCGACCGCGCCGTAGAGCGGGCCGTGCAGCGCCTCGGGGACGTCGGCGACGGTGCGCAGGGTGAGCAGCACGCCCGCGTTCTGGCCGCGCAGCCGCTGGATGCGGCGCACCGACTCGGGGGTGACCGTGCCGGTCGCGTCGTCCAGCACCAGGCAGGCGAAGTGGCCGCGGCCGCGCTCCTGGACGACGGCGTGGAACTGGGCCAGCACCAGCCGGGTGATCAGCCGGCCCGCCTCCTCGTGGCCGCGCTCGGGCAGGTCGATCCGGACCCGCAGCGGGTGGTGGGCGAGAGCCCGCAGGGAGAACGGCCGGCCCGGTCCGCCGCCGCCGAGGAAGTCCGCGAAGACCGGCCGGTTCAGCAGCGCCAGCCGGTCGGCCAGGGCCCGCCCCGCGTCGCCCGGCGCACCGGCCCCGCGCAGCCGCGCGTCGAGTTCGCGGACCATGACCTCGTTGCCGCTCGCGGCCAGCGTCTCGCGCAGCGGGAGCAGCGCGGCCGCGCCGCCCTCCAGCAGTTCGCGCAGTTCCGGCAGGGCCGGGAAGCGGCCGTGCACCGCCCGGAACGGGCCGAGGAGCTGGGCCAGTACGGTGGCGGCGCCCGGCGCGCCCGCCGGTTCGAGGTCGCCGGCCAGCGCCTCGGCGAGCAGGGCGGCCGCCTCGTCCGGGTCGTCGGACTCGGCGTACAGGTCGAGGTCGTGCACGGAGGACGGGTCGCCGATCCGCACGATCACGTCGAAGGAGTCGTCCGTGCCGAGCGGGCGGCCGGCGGCGGAGACGGCGACGACGGCGCAGCGGCCGGTGAGCGCCTGGAGGGCCAGGGCCTCGGTCACCGGTTCGACCAGGGTGCGGGTCTTGCCGGCGCCGGCCGGGCCGACGGCGAGCAGCGAGGTGCCGAGCACCTCGGGGCCGAGGGCCGCGCCGGCGTCGTGGTAGGGCTCGGGGGTGCGTTCGGCCGGTGTCCAGCGCCCGATCCGCACCTGGCCGGCCAGCAGGTCGTGCCGGGCCGTCCGGCGGGGCAGGTCACGGGCGCCGGACGGGTGGGTCCAGGCGGCGCCGCCCTCGCGCAGCACGGTGTCGCGGAAGACGTGCGGGGCGGCGTCGCGCCGGGTCAGCTGGAAGGAGTGCTCGACGCGGGCGCAGTCGAGGTCGTTCATCCGGCCGCCGGCCACCTCGGCGGTGAGCAGCTCGGCGGCCTCGTGCTGGCCGGCGTCGCGCAGGGCGGGCCACTGGGAGCGGGGCAGGCCGGGCGCGGCGGCGGGGGTCTCGGCGCGGCGGCGCGCGGCGAGCAGCTGCCGGGCGTAGGGCAGCCAGCCGCCGAGGCGGGCGAACGGCCACAGCACGAGCGCGGTGACGACCGCGTACACCGTGTCCGTGTAGAGGGTGGAGGCCATCAGCTCGTAGCTGTCGGTGACCAGGATGGTCAGCGACAGCAGCGGCCGGACCACCGGCACCGGGTCCCAGCCGACCAGCGGGAAGGCGCGCGGGAAGACCAGGCTGAGGACGATCAGGGCGAGGCCGGCGGTGATCAGGGCGCGGGCCGGCTGCGGGCGGCGGCTCGTGTAGTGGCGGGCGATGGCGGGCCAGCCGCCGAGCGAGGCGACCGCGAAGACGAGGATCAGGAAGAAGAGGCCGTCGTAGACCTCGTTGGCGTACACCCCGGGGGGCACCGCCCAGCCCTCGACCTGCTTCGGCCAGGTCACCGAGCCGGCCCACCACCAGTCGTCGGGCGTGAACATCCGCAGCAGGACGTGCTGGTACGGGACGGCGTCCCGGACCCAGAACGACCACACCAGCAGGGCCAGCGCGAGCGGGATCAGCATGCCCACGACCGTCACCGGGGCGATCCGCTCCACGGCTTTCCGGGGCGGCCGGTAACCGAACCGCCAGATCCCGGGCCGGGCCTCGGGCCGGTCCGTGTCGAGCCAGCCGGCGACGGCGGCCGGCTCGGCGGACCGGGGCAGTTGGTGGGGCACCGGCGGCGGGCCCGGCGCCCGGGCCGGCCGGGGCGGCATCGCGGGTGGTACCGACGGCATCGCGGGCGGCACCGGATTCGCCCGTGCGCCCGGCGCGTCCCGCTTCCCGTCGCTGTCCATCGACCCTGCCCCCTGAGCAGCCGTTCCGTGCACCGTCGCAGTCAATCTAACGCCCCTGCACAGGCGTTCACCGCTTACGCGGCCGGGTGCGCGGTGCCGGGCCCGGGAATGTCTCTGTCCACCACGGACAATCCGCCCGGCCGACACCGCCCACATGGAGCATGCCCAGTCCGGTCCGCCGCACCTAGCCTGCGGGAAAAGAACGCAAGCGTCCGTAATAACCCCCAGGAGCCCCGCATGACCGCACTTCCGCAGGAGCGCCGTCTCGTCACCGCCGTCCCCGGACCGAAGTCGCAGGAGTTGCAGGCCCGCCGCACCGCCGCGGTGGCACAGGGCGTGGGCTCCACCCTGCCGGTGTTCGTCACCCGGGCGGGCGGCGGCATCATCGAGGACGTGGACGGCAACCGGCTGATCGACTTTGGCTCCGGCATCGCCGTGACCGGCGTCGGCGCCTCGGCCGAGGCCGTCGTACGGCGCGCCGCGGCCCAGCTCGCCGACTTCACCCACACCTGTTTCATGGTCACCCCGTACGAGGGGTACGTGGCCGTCGCCGAGGCGCTGGCCGAACTGACGCCGGGCGACCACGCCAAGAAGTCCGCGCTGTTCAACAGCGGCGCCGAGGCCGTCGAGAACGCCGTCAAGATCGCCCGCGCGTACACCAAGCGGCAGGCGGTGGTGGTCTTCGACCACGGCTACCACGGCCGCACCAACCTCACCATGGCGCTGACCGCGAAGAACATGCCGTACAAGCACGGCTTCGGCCCGTTCGCGCCCGAGGTCTACCGGGTCCCGGTCGCCTACGGCTACCGCTGGCCGACCGGGGCCGACAACGCCGGCCCGGAGGCCGCCGCGCAGGCCGTCGACCAGATCGCCAAGCAGGTCGGCGCGGAGAACGTGGCCGCGATCGTCATCGAACCGGTGCTCGGCGAGGGCGGCTTCATCGAGCCGGCCAAGGGCTTCCTGCCGGCGATCCGGCGGTTCGCCGCCGAACACGGCATCGTCTTCGTCGCCGACGAGATCCAGTCCGGCTTCTGCCGTACCGGCCAGTGGTTCGCCTGCGAGGACGAGGGCATCGTGCCCGACCTGATCACCACTGCCAAGGGCATCGCGGGCGGCCTGCCGCTGGCCGCCGTCACCGGCCGCGCCGAGATCATGGACGCCGCGCACTCCGGCGGCCTCGGCGGCACCTACGGCGGCAACCCGGTGGCCTGCGCGGGCGCGCTCGGCGCCATCGAGACCATGAAGGAGCTCGACCTCAACGCCGCCGCCCGGCGCATCGAGGAGGTCATGAAGCCGCGGCTCACCGCCATGGCCGAGAAGTACGAGGTCATCGGCGAGATCCGGGGCCGCGGCGCCATGATCGCCATCGAACTGGTCAAGGACCGCGCCACCAAGGAGCCCGCCCCCGAGGCGACCGCCGCGCTCGCCAGGGCCTGCCACGCCGCGGGCCTGGTCGTCCTGACCTGCGGCACCTACGGCAACGTGCTGCGCTTCCTGCCGCCGCTGGTCATCGGCGAGGACCTGCTCACCGAGGGGCTCGACATCATCGAACAGGCCCTCGCAGGCATCTGAGCACCGTGTGAAGAACGTGTGGGGGGTGAATGGCAGGATGCCGATGTGCCTGTCCTCCGCCCAGCCCCTGCCGTAGGTTCTACGCAGATGAGAGATACACCCCGTCCACAGGGAACTGTGGGCGACCCCAGGCCGGGGCCTCCCCAGCTACGGTCTGGTCGTGCCCTCGCGCACACAAACGGAGCCTCTGGCTCCGGATCTCCTCACCGATCGGACGGTCGCTCGCCCCAAACCCCCCGGGGCGCGCGACGTTCCGGTCCGGTCGGCCGCCCCGGAACCACCCCCCCTGTTCCGGGGCGGCCGACCTTCTCCCCCCTCCTTCTCCTGCTCCCCCTCGTGCTCTTCGCGCTGATCACCTGGCAGGTCGTCGCGGACGGTCCGCTGCTGCGCGCGGACGAGCGGGTGAGCCGGGCCCTGGTCCGTCCGGACCGGTTCTCCGAACTCCTCTCCGACCTCGGCAACCCGCAGGTCGCCCTGCCCGTCCTCGTCCTCGCGCTGGCCTGCGCCGCCTGGCGCGGACGGGCCGCCGGCGCGGACCGCTGGTGGCTGCCGCCGGTCGCCGGCGCGCTGCTGATGGCGCTGGTGCCGGCCCTGGTCGTGCCGCTCAAGGTGTGGACCGACCGCCCCGGCACCCCGGCGGTGGCGCCGGGCACCGGCTACTTCCCCTCCGGCCACACCGCCACCGCCCTCGTCGCCTACGGCACGGCCGTCCTGCTGCTCCGGCCGCTGCTCCGCTCGGCCGCCGCCCGCCGCTGCCTGGAGCTGGCCGGCGCGGTCCTCGTCCTCGGCGTCTCCTACGGCCTGGTCCGGCGCGGCTACCACTGGCCACTGGACGTGGTGGCCAGTTGGTGCCTGTTCGGGGCGGGCCTGGGCGCCCTGCGCCTGCTGCTGAGCCGCCGCCGTACCGAGGAACCCGGTCGCCGTACCGAGGAACGCTAGCTCTCCTCCTGTCCCGCGAGGCGGGCCGCCGCCTCGTGCATCGCCAGTTCCAGCAGGGCCGGGTCGGTGAGGGTGCCGGAGCCGTCCGGCGGTACCAGCCAGCGGATGCCGCCGACCGACAGCCGGCCGGGGTAGGGGACGACGATCCAGGTGCCGGCCCCGGCCGTCCGCACACCGGTGCCCAGCCAGCGCGCCGCGGTGCCCGGCGGTACGAAGAAACCGGCGCGCGCGTCGCCGAAGTCGGCGAGCACCGGGCCGGGCTGGTCCAGGATCCGGGTCAGCACGTCGAGGGTGGGATGGCCGAGCCGGCTCGGCAGGATGAGCACGTCCCAGGCCCGTCCGGCCGGCAGCAGGGCGATCCCCAGGGGGTTGCGCTCCCACTCCAGCCGGCAGACCTCGGGATCCGGTGCGACGGATGCCAGCCACTGTGCCGCCGTCTTCGCCCCAGGCATCTGGAGACCTCCCTTTCGGTCGTGGACGCGGGTGCGTCACGAGGGAGAGGGAGGTCACCGGCGGGCATTACGCGGCTTGGCGCATCCCACGGGGGTGAAGAGGGTCACACCCCGCGGCACCGGCGCGCACGCCCCGGCGCCCGCACCGGCGGGCCACGGGTCAGCTGTCGAAGCCCAGTCCGAACCGGTCCAGGGTGCGCAGCCACAGATTGCGGCGCCCGCCGTGCGCGTCCGCGCGGGCCAGCGACCACTTGGTCAGCGCGATCCCGGTCCAGGCGAACGGCTCCGGCGGGAACGGCAGCGGCTTGCGGCGCACCATCTCCAGCTCGGTGCGCTCGGTCCGCTCCCCCGCCAGCAGGTCCAGCATCACCTCGGCGCCGAACCGGGTCGCGCCCACCCCGAGCCCGGTGTACCCGGCGGCGTAGGCGACCCGCCCCTGGTGGGCGGTGCCGAAGAACGCCGAGAAGCGGGAGCAGGTGTCGATCGCGCCGCCCCAGGCGTGGGTGAAGCGGACCCCCGCCAGCTGCGGGAAGCAGGTGAAGAAGTGCCCGGCCAGCTTGGCGTGGGTGGCGGGCCGGTCGTCGTACTCGGCACGCACCCGGCCGCCGTAGTGGTGGACCGCGTCGTAGCCGCCCCACAGGACGCGGTTGTCGGCGGAGAGCCGGAAGTAGTGGAACTGGTTGGCGCTGTCCGCCAGGCCCTGCCGGCCGCGCCAGCCGATCGAGGCGAGCTGGTCGTCGGTGAGCGGCTCGGTCATCAGGGCGTAGTCGTAGACCGGGACGGTGTAGGAGCGGACCCGCTTGAGCAGGTTGGGGAAGACGTTGGTGCCGAGCGCGACCGTGCGGGCCCGGACCGTGCCGTACGGGGTGCGTACGGCCATCCCGGCGCCGTACGGCTTCAGGGTGAGCGCCGGGGTGTGCTCGTAGACCCGGACGCCGAGGCGGCGGCAGGCCCGTTTCAGGCCCCAGACCAGTTTCGCGGGGTTGAGGACGGCGACGCCGCGGCGGTCGTACAGGCCGCCGAGGAAGGTCGGGGAGTCGACTTCGGCGCGGACCGCGTCGGCGTCCAGGTACTCGACGCCCTCGGCGAGGCCGTGCCGCCGGCTCTCCGTGTGCCAGTCCGTCAGCTCCTGGACCTGGTGGGGTGCGGTGGCGAGGTCGATCTCGCCGGTGCGTTCGAAGTCGCAGTCGAGGTGGTGGCGGGCGACGGCGGTCTCGATGGCGTCGAGATTGCGGGCGCCCAGTTCCGCCAGCCGGTGGATCTCGCCCGGCCAGCGGGCGAGGCCGTTGGCCAGGCCGTGGGTGAGGGAGGCGGCGCAGAAACCGCCGTTGCGGCCGGAGGCGGCCCAGCCCGCCTCGCGGCCCTCCACCAGGACGACGTCCCGCCCGGGGTCGCGTTCCTTGGCGAGCAGCGCGGTCCACAGGCCGCTGTACCCGCCGCCGACCACCAGCAGGTCGCAGGTCTCGGCGCCGGTGAGGGCGGGCTCGGGGCGGGGGCGGCCGGGGTCGTCCAGCCAGTACGGGACCGGCTGGGCGTCGGCGAGGGAGGTGGTCCAGTCACTCCTGAGCTGCATGGTTCACGCCTTGGGTTTGGTCCGGCGATTGCTGATGACCATCGAGACGAGGACGAACAGTACGGCGATGACGAACATCGCCGTCCCGATGACGTTGATCTGAACGGGGGTGCCGCGCTGCGCCGAGCCCCAGACGAACATGGGGAAGGTGACGGTCGAACCCGCGTTGAAATTGGTGATGATGAAATCGTCGAAGGAGAGCGCGAAGGCGAGCAGCGCGCCCGCGGCTATGCCGGGTGCGGCGATCGGCAGGGTGACGCGGAGGAAGGTCTGGAAGGGGCCGGCGTAGAGGTCCCGGGCGGCCTCCTCCAGTTTCGGGTCCATCGACAGGACCCGGGCCTTGACCGCCGTCACGACGAAGCTGAGGCAGAACATGATGTGGGCGATCAGGATCGTCCAGAAGCCGAGCTGGGCGCCCAGGTTGAGGAACAGGGTGAGCAGCGAGGCGGCCATCACCACCTCGGGCATCGCCATCGGCAGGAAGATCAGCGAGTTCACCGCGGAGCGGGCCCGGAACCGGTAGCGGACCAGCGCGAAGGCGATCGCGGTGCCCAGCGCGGTGGCGCCGAGCGTCGCCCAGAAGGCGAGCTGGAGGCTGAGCGAGAGCGAGCCGCACAGGTCGGCGACGCCGCACGGATCCTGCCAGGCGTCCGCCGAGAAGTCCTGCCATTCGTAATTGAACCGGCCGACGGGTTTGTTGAAGGAGAACACCGTGACGACGACGTTCGGCAGCAGCAGATACGCGAGCGTCAGCAGTCCGGCGAGGACGACCAGATTGCGCTTGAGCCAGTTGACGAAGGCCATTTACACCAGATCCTCCGTGCCGGACTTGCGGATGTAGAGGGTGACCATGACGAGGATCGCGGCCATCAGGATGAAGGAGAGCGCGGCGGCGGTCGGATAGTCCAGGACGCGCAGGAACTGGGTCTGGATGACGTTGCCGACCATGCGGGTGTCGGTCGAGCCGAGCAGATCGGCGTTGACGTAGTCGCCGGTGGCCGGGATGAAGGTGAGCAGCGTGCCGGAGACCACGCCCGGCATGGAGAGCGGGAAGGTGACCCTGCGGAAGGTGGTGAGGGGCCGCGCGTACAGGTCGCCCGCCGCCTCGTGCAGCCGGCCGTCGATGCGTTCCAGGGAGGTGTAGAGCGGCAGGATCATGAACGGCAGGAAGTTGTACGTCAGGCCGCAGACCACCGCGAGCGGCGTGGCCAGCACCCGGTCGCCGGCCGTCCAGCCGAGCCAGCCGGTCACGTCCAGCACGTGCAGGGTGTTCAGCGCCCCGACCACCGGGCCGCCGTCCGCGAGGATCGTCTTCCAGGCCAGGGTGCGGATCAGGAAGCTGGTGAAGAACGGCGCGATCACCAGGATCATGATCAGGTTCCGCCAGCGTCCCGCGCGGAACGCGATCAGGTACGCCAGCGGGTAGCCGAGCAGCAGACACAGCACGGTCGCGGCGGCGGCGTAGGCGACCGAGCGCAGGAACTGCGGCCAGTACTCCGACAGGGCGTCCCAGTAGGTGGCGAAGTGCCAGGTGACCCGGTAGCCGTCCTCCAGCGAGCCGGTCTGCACCGAGGTGGACGCCTGGTAGACCATCGGCAGGGCGAAGAAGACGAGCAGCCAGAGGATGCCGGGGAGCAGCAGCCAGTACGGGGTCCAGCGGGCGCGCCCGCGGCGGGTGGCGCGGTCCGGTTCCGGTGCGGCCGGCGGAGTCTCGGTGAGCGTGGCGGTCATCAGGCCGCCTCTTCCACTGCGGCGTCCGCTTTCCCGTCCTGGGCGGACTGCGCGGCGTCCAGGGCGAAGGTGTGGGCCGGGCTCCAGTGCAGGACCACCTCGGTGCCGGGGACCAGGCGCGGGTCGCGGTCGACGTTCTGGACGTAGACGGCGAAGTCGTGGCAGACGGGGCTGTCGACGACGTATTGCGTGGCGACGCCGATGAAACTGGCGTCGGCGATGGTGCCGGTGATGCGGTTGCGGCCGGCGGGGACGGTGCCGGCGTCGGCGGCGTGGGTGAGGGAGATCTTCTCTGGGCGGACCCCGGCCAGGATCTTGCCGCCGGTGGTGGCGGGGGCAGCGCAGCGGGTGGCGGGGAGGACGAGTTTTCCGCCGCCCGCCCTGAGCACCACGTCCTCGCCGGTGCGGCTGTCGACCTCGGTTTCGATGAAGTTGGAGGTGCCGAGGAAGTTGGCGACGAAGGTGGTGCGGGGGTGCTCGTAGAGGTCGGCGGGCGGGCCGAGCTGCTCGACCCGGCCCGCGTTCATCACGGCGACCGTGTCGGCCATCGTCATGGCCTCCTCCTGATCGTGCGTGACATGGACGAAGGTGATGCCGACCTCGGTCTGGATGCGCTTGAGCTCCAGCTGCATCTGGCGGCGCAGCTTCAGGTCGAGGGCGCCGAGGGGTTCGTCGAGGAGCAGCACCCTGGGGTGGTTGATCAGGGCGCGGGCCACCGCGACGCGCTGCTGCTGGCCGCCGGAGAGCTGGTGCGGCTTCTTGCGGGCCTGCTCGCCGAGCTGGACCAGGTCGAGCATCTCGCCGACCTGCTTCCTGACCGGCTTGACGCCGCGCCGGCGCAGGCCGAAGGCGACGTTCTCGAAGACGTCGAGGTGCGGGAAGAGGGCGTAGGACTGGAAGACGGTGTTCACCGGGCGCTTGTACGGCGGCAGCCGGGTCACGTCCTGGTCGCCGAGGTGGACGCTGCCGCAGGAAGGTTCCTCCAGGCCGGCGATCATGCGCAGGGTGGTGGTCTTGCCGCAGCCGGAGGCGCCGAGCAGGGCGAAGAAGGAGCCCTCGGGGACGGTCAGGTCCAGCGGGTGTACGGCGGTGAAGGAGCCGTAGGTCTTGCCTATGCCGGCCAGGCGGACGTCGCCGCCGTGCTCGTTCGTCATCTGGGTCACGCCCCCGTCAGCTTCGCGAACGCGGCCTCGTACGCCGTCTCTTCCTTCGAGCTGAGCGAGCGGAAGGAGCGGGACTTCGCCTGCATGGCCTGGTCCGGGATGATCAGTGGATTCGCCGCCGCGGCCGGGTCGATCTTCGCCAGTTCCGCCTTGACGCCGTCGACCGGACAGACGTAGTTGATGTAGGCGGCGAGTTCGGCGGCGGCCTTCGGCTCGTAGTAGTAGTCGATGAGTCGTTCGGCGTTCGCCTTGTGCCGGGCCTTGCTCGGGACCAGCAGGTTGTCGCTGGAGGTGACGTAACCGCTGTCCGGGATGAGGAAGTCGACGTCCGGGTTGTCCGCCTTGAGCTGGACCACGTCGCCGGCCCAGGCCAGACAGGCGGCGAAGTCGCCCCCGCTGAGGTCGGAGGTGTAGTCGTTGCCGGTGAAGCGGCGGATCTGGCCGCTGTCGACGGCCTTCTGCAGGCGGGCGACGGCCGCGTCGTAGTCGTCGTCGGTGAAGTCGCCCGGGTCCTTGTCCATGTCCAGCAGGGCCATGCCCATCGTGTCGCGCATCTCGGTCAGCAGGCCGACCCGGCCCTTGAGCTTCGGGTTGTCCAGGAGGTCGGAGAGGGACGTCACCTCTACGCCGTCGAGGGCCTTCTTGTTGTAGGCGATGACGGCGGATATGCCCTGCCACGGGTAGGAGTAGGCGCGGCCCGGGTCCCAGTCCGGGGTGCGGAACTGGGGCGAGAGGTTGGCGAAGGCGTGCGGCAGGTTGGCCGGGTCGAGCTTCTGCACCCAGCCGAGGCGGATCAGCCGGGCGGCCAGCCAGTCGGTGAGGACGATCAGGTCCCGGCCGGTGTCCTGGCCGGCGGCCAGCTGCGGCTTGATCTTGCCGAAGAACTCGTTGTTGTCGTTGATGTCCTCGGTGTACTTCACGCTGATGCCGGTGCGGCGGGTGAAGGCGTCGAGGGTGGGGTGCTGCTTGCCGCTGTCGTCGACGTCCATGTACTCGGTCCAGTTGGAGAAGTCGATCTCCTTCTCCTGGTCCGAGTGGTCCTCGGCGGAGGTGCCGCCCTCCTTGGTGCCGGCGGCGGGGATGCCGCAGGCGCTCAGCGCGGCGGCGGCGCCGACGGTGAGCGTGCCGGCGGCACCGGCGCGCAGCAGCGAGCGGCGGGTCAGGGCGGCCCGGCCGTTGCGCATGCTGCGCCGCATGGCGGCCACTTGGGCCAGGGAGAGACGGGCTGGCTCGTACTGCTCCATGCGGGTGGGGCCCTTTCGGCAGACGGGAGGGGGCGGGTGGGGGGTGGACGGGGGTGGATGGGGGGGGATGGGGGGGTCGCGGGAGGGTGGCGGCGGGGCTAGCGGTCCCCGAAGACGGTGCGGTGCCAGTCCTTCGCGGGGGCCGCGGTGTTGTCGAACATGACGTGCTTGAGCTGCGTGTACTCCTCGAAGGAGTAGGCCGACATGTCCTTGCCGAAGCCGGACGCCTTGTAGCCGCCGTGCGGCATCTCGCTGATGATCGGGATGTGGTCGTTGACCCAGACGCAGCCCGCCTTGATCTCGCGGGTGGCGCGGTGGGCGCGGTACACGTCCCGGGTCCAGGCGGAGGCGGCGAGACCGTACGGGGTGTCGTTGGCGAGGTCGATGCCCTCGTCGTCGGTGTCGAAGGGCAGCACGACCAGGACCGGGCCGAAGATCTCGGCCTGGACCGCCTCGCTGTCCTGGGCGGCGTCGACGATGAGGGTGGGACGGTAGTAGGCGCCGTCCTTCAGGTGCGCGTCGTCGGGGATCTCGCCGCCCGTCACCACGCGGGCGTACGTGCGGGCCCGGTCCACGAAGCCGGCGACGCGGTCCCGGTGGGCGTGGCTGACCAGCGGGCCGAGGTCGGTGCCGGGGGCGAAGGGGTCGCCGAGCCGGACGGTCCGCATGAGGGCGGCGGTGCGGTCGACGAACTCCTCGTAGCGGGGGCGTTGGACGTAGGCGCGGGTGGCCGCCGTGCAGTCCTGGCCGGAGTTGATGAGGGCGGCGGCGACCGCGCCGTGGGCGGCGGCCTCCGGGTCGGCGTCGTCGAAGACGAGGAAGGGGGCCTTGCCGCCGAGTTCCAGGTGCAGGCGTTTGAGGGTGGCGGTGGCTGTCCTCGCGACGCGTTCGCCCACGGCGGTGGAGCCGGTGAAGGAGGTCATCGCCACGTCGGGGTGGCCGACGAGGTGTTCGCCCGCCTCCCGGCCGGTGCCGGAAACTATGTTGATCACGCCGTCGGGGATGCCCGCCTCGGTGGCGGCCTGGGCGAACATCAGGGCGGTGAGCGGGGTGTTCTCGGCGGGCTTGAGGACCACGGTGTTGCCGGCCGCGATGGCCGGGAGGATCTTCCAGGCGGCCATCTGGAGCGGGTAGTTCCAGGGCGCGACGGAGCCGATGACGCCGAGGGGCTCGCGGCGTACGTAGGAGGTGTGGTCGGCGGAGTACTCGCCGGCCGACTGGCCCTGGAGGTGGCGGGCGGCGCCGGCGAAGAAGGCGGCGTTGTCGACGGTGCCGGGGACGTCGAACTCGCGGGTGAGCTTTAGGGGTTTGCCGCACTGGAGGGACTCGGCGCGGGCGAGTTCCTCGGCGTGGTCGGCGAGGACGGCGGCGAACCGGTGCAGGGCGTCGGAGCGTTCGGCGGGCGTCGCGGCGGACCAGGCGGGGAACGCGGCGCGGGCGGCGGCGACGGCCGCGTCCACGTCGGCCGGGGTGGCGAGCCGGTAGGTGAGGACCGGGGTGCCGGTGGCCGGGTCGACGACGGTGTACGTGCGGTCGGAGCTGCCGTGGGTGAGACGGCCCGCGATGTACTGGGCCCCGGCCGTGAAGCGGTTCGCTGCGCGGTTCTGGGCGGGGAGGTGGTCCTGGGTGGCGTTGCCCGGGTGGTGCATGTCGGCTCTCCTCGGTGTCCCCGGTGGTGGGGTCCGGCGTGGCTCGAACTCGATGTGGGTGCCGATCCTGACAGAGCGGTGGACCTCCAACAAGTGATTCCGTTGTTGCCTTTTGGTTACGCGACGGAATCCGATGGAACGGGTTGACCGGGTGTCGAGTCGGAGCGGAAAACGGGGGACGGAGTGTCAGTGGTGCGTGCCACAGTGGGGTGCATGGGAGAGGTGGCGGGGGCGTTGGACGGCAGGGAAGCGCTGGTCGCGGCGGTGCGGGCGGGGGCGCGGGTGAAGTACCTGTGGTTCTGGGGGCACCGCCCGGGTCCGGACGGGCGGGTCGGGGCGGGCTGCCTGAGTCAGTGGTGGCCGTCGCCGTTCACGGTGGGCGGGGTGGCGTACGCGAGCGCCGAGCACTGGATGATGGCCGGCAAGGCACGGCTGTTCGGGGACCCGGAGGCGGAGCGGCGGGTGCTGGCGGCGGGGCATCCCGCCGAGGCGAAGAAGGCGGGGCGGCTGGTGCGGGGCTTCGACGAGGCGATATGGGAACGGGAGCGGTTCGGGATCGTCGTCGAGGGCAGCGTCCACAAGTTCGCGACGGACACGGCGCTGCGGGAGTTTCTGCTGGGTACGGGGGACCGGGTGCTGGTGGAGGCCAGTCCCGTCGACCGGGTGTGGGGCATCGGCCTCGCGGCGACGGACGAGCGGGCGGGCGATCCGGAGCGGTGGCGGGGGGCGAACCTGCTGGGCTTCGCCCTGATGGAGGCGCGGGCGCGGCTGCGGGGTGGGGGGTTGCGGACCGTGCCGAGGTGAGGCCTGCGGCGGCCTGCGCGGGTGGGGCGGGGTGCGCGTAGCGCCTTCGGTTTGGTGGTGGGTCGGGGCCGGGGTGGGGGGTGTCCGTCCTCGGAACGGCGCGGAATCGGTCTCCTACGGGGCTCACCCGTGTCGACGCGCCAACCGCTGCGGGCGAACACCCCCCACCCCGTCCCCTTCCCGCCGTACGCGAGCGCGGGTACGTGCCCACTCGGCGACGGACGAGCACGGGTACTCGCCCACTCGGCGACGGACGAGCACGGGTACTCGCCCACTCGGCGGCGGACGAGCGCGGGTACGTTTCAACCGCAGGCAGCGGGCGGTACTTGGCCGCGTACCCACACCACCGCGGACAGCGCGTGACCGCCCAACTGCCGGCGGCGCGTGACCACCCAACCGCGGGCGACGCGTGACCACCCAACCGCGGGCGGCGCGTAGCCGCGTAACCGCGGGCAATCGTGCCGCCAGGGGCGGCACGGGTGGGCGCGGCGGCACCCGGCCAGCGCCGGGTCGCGTCACGCCCCCCGGCCCACCCCAACGCCGGTGCCCCGTCAGCGCGGGACCAGTGCCCCCGGCCCAACCCCCACGCTCGCCCCAACCCCGCAGACCTACCCGCTCGTGAAGATCAGGGTCGCGAATCCGACCCCCAACACAACCCCGAAAGAACCGCAGATGATGCCGGCCAGCGCCTGGCCGGAGTTGGTGGCCTCGCCCCTGCGCGCCTTCGCCCGGCCGACCGCCCCGAAGACGATGCCCAGCACCCCCGCCAGGATGGCGAACGGCCACATGCAGAAGCCGACGGCCGCGATGATCCCGAGGACGAGACCGGCCGTACCCATCCCGTTCTTCGGCGGCAGCGGCCCCAGGCCCTGCCAGCCGTAGTAGCCCTGCGGCTGCGGACCGACGCCGTAGCCGGGACCGGGACCGGGGCCGGGAGCGATGCCGGGACCGTGGCCCGGGTAGTGGTAGGCACCGGGGTAGCCGTAAGGGAGCCGACCGGGCCCGTCAGGGCTGACCGGCGGCGGGGGGACGACGGGACTTCCCTGGCCACCGTGCCCCTGCACCAGCCCCTGCGCCTGCCCCAGCCCCTGCGCGGGCGGCGCGAACGGGTTGGCCGGACCGGCGGGGCGCACGTCGGAAACCGGCGCGGCGAACGGATCGCCTCCCCCACCCGTATCCGTCCCGGCACCCGCGCCCGCCCCCGACGGCGTCGCCCACGGCTGCGACTGGGGCGGCGGCGCAGGAACCGCGTCGGAAGGCTGGTCCCCCAGGGTGGGTATGGAGGTGACCGTCTGATGGTCCGGCTCGGGGACGGACGGGGACGGCCACGGCGTCGACGCGGGCGGCGTCGCATCATCCGGCACGGGCACCGGCACCGGCGGCGGCCACACCTTGCCGCCCGCGCCCGGCACCGCGTCTCTTCGCCCCGCGCCGGGCGGCGCTGTCGGTCCGTGCGCGTCGGCTTCCGGCGGCTGCGCGTCGTCGGACATGCGCGGGTCCCCTCTGTTCGAACGTGCCGTCATGCTACGGCGCGTACCCGCCCGGCGGACCCCCGGCCTACGATGACCTCCGAGTCACCGATCAGCCGATCACCAGCGCCCCGCCGGACACCACCCGGCCGCCGGGCGCCCCGTTCCGGGGAGGAACCCTTGACCGAGAGCACCGAGAGCACCGAGCGCACCGAGCAAGCCGAGCGCACCGGACAGACCGGGAGCGGCGCGCAGCCGCAGGTCCCCGGTCCCGGCCCGCGCCCCGAGCACCTCGTCACCCCCGGCGTCCCGCGCGACCTGCGCTCCTTCATCGCCGGTCTGCCCAAGGCCGAACTGCACGTCCACCACGTCGGCTCCGCCTCTCCCCGGATCGTCGCCGAACTCGCCGCCCGGCACCGTGACTCCCAGGTCCCCGCCGACCCCGAGGCGCTGGCCGAGTACTTCACGTTCACCGACTTCGCCCACTTCATCAAGGTCTACCTCTCGGTCGTCGACCTGATCCGCACCCCGGAGGACGTCCGGCTGCTGACCTACGAGGTGGCCCGGGAACTGGCCCGGCAGCAGGTCCGGTACGCCGAGCTGACCCTGACCCCGTTCTCCTCCACCCGGCGCGGTATCGACGAGCGCGGCTTCATGGACGCGATCGAGGACGCCCGCAAGGCGGCCGAGGCCGAGTTCGGGACCGTACTGCGCTGGTGCTTCGACATTCCCGGTGAGGCGGGGACGGAAGCCGCCGAGGAGACCGTCCGGCTGGCCACCGACGACCGCGTCCGGCCCGAGGGGCTGGTCTCCTTCGGGCTCGGCGGGCCCGAGATCGGCGTCCCGCGCCCGCAGTTCAAGCCGTACTTCGACCGGGCCGTCGCCGCCGGGCTGCGCTCGGTGCCGCACGCCGGGGAGACCACCGGCCCGGAGACGGTGTGGGACGCGCTCACCTACCTGGGCGCCGAGCGGATCGGGCACGGCACCTCCTCGGCGCAGGACCCGAAGCTCCTCGCCCACCTCGCCGAGCACCGGATTCCGCTGGAGGTGTGCCCGACGTCGAACATCGCCACCCGCGCGGTGCGCACCCTGGACGAGCACCCGATCAAGGAGTTCGTGGACGCCGGAGTGCTGGTGACGGTCAACTCCGACGACCCGCCGATGTTCGGCACCGACCTGAACAACGAGTACGCGGTCGCCGCCCGGCTGCTGGACCTGGACGAGCGCGGTCTCGCCGAGCTGGCGAAGAACGCGGTGGACGTCTCCTTCCTCGACCCGGCGGGCAAGGCCCGGATCGGCGCGGAGATCGACGCCTACACCGCCACCTGGCTCACCCCATGACCGAGATGACCGAGGCGACCGGGGTGCCTGACGTGGCCGGGGTGACCGCCGTGGCGCATCGCGGTGACCCCTACCGGGTGCGCGAGAACACCCTCGCCTCGCTGCGCTCCGCGCTCGCCCGCGGCGCGGACGCGGTGGAGATCGACGTACGGCTGACCCGGGACGGCGTGCCGGTGCTGCTGCACGACGAGACGCTGACCCGGCTGTGGGAGCGGGACCGGCCGCTGTCCGCGCTCACGGCCGCCGAGGTACGGGAGTTGACGGACGGGCGGGTGCCCACGCTGGCCGAGGCGCTCGCGGCGGCCGGCGGGCACCGGCTGATGGTGGACCTGCCCGGCGCGCCCGGCGTCCGGGCGGTCCGGCGGATCGTGGACGTGGTGCGCGAGTGCGGTGCGGGCGACCGGGTGTACTACTGCGCGGGGGCCACCGCCATGCTCGCCGTGCGGGCGGCCGACCCGGCCGCCGAGATCGCGCTGACCTGGACGACCCTGGCGCCGCCCCGGCCCACCCTGCTGGCCGCCGTCCGGCCGCGCTGGCTCAACTACCGCTGGACGCTGGTGGACCGGGCGCTGTCCGAGCGGGTGCACCGGGACGGTTACCTGCTCTCCGTCTGGACGCCCGACACCCGCCGTGCCATGCGCCGGCTGATCGGTCTGGGCGTCGACTCGATCACCACCAACCGGGTCGACGTGCTGCACGCCGTGCGCGCGGCGCCCGGGCGGGCGCTCGAAGGAGCGCACGGCGCGTAAGGAACACGGGCCGGACGGGGTGCGCCCGGTGGGCCGTCGGTAATCGGACAAGGTGCGCGGGACGCGGGGATACGCCCGGGGCGGCACGGGCGACGTCGACGGCACCGGCGGGCGCGGGTACCGGCGATCTCCTGCGCCGGCAGGGAACCGGAACGTCCGCTCCGTATGTGGCTGGTTCGCGGTCCCGAGTCCTTGACCCTGAAATCGCCCGGTGGATACGTTCTGTCGCGAGTCGGACACACTGCGTGTTCGGCTCGGGATTTTCTACGGGTGGGGGGAACTGTGGATGTCGAGGTTCTCGGACATGTGGCGCTACGGGTGGGAGAGGACCGCAGGACACCGAGCGCCCCCAAGGCCCGACAGGTCCTGGCACTCCTGCTGGTCAACGCCAACCGGCTGGTCAGCACGGACGCGCTGATCGAGGAGCTGTGGGCCGAGCGGCCGCCGCGCAGCGCGCTGAGCGCCTTGCAGACGTATGTCTTCCAGGTGCGCCGGCTGCTCGGCGAACTGGTTCCCGGCACCCCGCCCAAGAAGATCCTCGTCACCACGCCGAACGGCTACGAGTTCCGGGCCGATCCGGCCCGGGTGGATCTCCAGCGGTACGAGCGGCACCGGCTGGCCGGGCAGCGGGCGTTCCACGGCGGGGACAACCTGACCGCCGTCGAGCAGTTCCGCGCGGCGCTGCACATCTTCTCCGGCCCGCCGCTGGCCAATGTGCGGCGCGGCACGCGGCTGGCGGCGGAGCTGGTGCGGCTGACGGAGAGCCGTACCGGCGTGCAGGAGACCCGGATCGAGGCGGAGCTCGAACTGGGCCGCCAGCACGAGGTACTCAGCGAGCTCAGCGGACTCGCCTCGCGGCATCCGCAGCACGAGGGGTTCCACCGGCAGTTGATGCTCGCGCTGTACCGGTGCGGCAGGCGCCCGCAGGCCCTGAAGGTGTACGACCGGCTGCGGCAGTCCCTGGTGGCCGAACTGGGGCTGGAGCCGTCGCGCGAACTGCGCACCCTCCAGCAGGCGATCCTGTGCGCGGACCCGGGACTGGACGCCGCCGGCGACCGCAGCCCGCTGCGGCCGGCGGTCCCGACCCGCTGACCGGGCCGCCACGGGCCGCCCCCGCCACCGCCGCGTCCGGTGGAACTGCGCATCGCCGGTCAACGTGTCCTCCTCGGTGCCGTCACCGACGACGGTGGCAGGCGGCGCTCGGCGCCGGGTGAAGGCGGGGGCAACCCGGGGGCAACCCGGGCGAGACCGGCCGCGGAGGCGGCGTTGCCCGTCCCACGAGCCGCCGGTGGTGGCCTGGTGGGCGACCCACGACGCGACGGAGGCCGGCGCCATGAACCTCGACGACGTCCCGCACCGCACCGCCGCACCGCGCTGGGCGACCTTGCGGGAACTCGTGACGGACGCGGCGTCCCGGTACGGGGACCGGGAGTTCCTGCGCTGCCCGGACCGGACGCTCTCCTTCCGGGCGGCCGACGCGTACGGTGCCGACCTGGCGCGGAAGCTGGCCGGGCACGGCGTCCGGCCCGGCGACCGGGTGGCGATCCTGCTGGGCAACAGTGCGGACTGGCCGCTGAGCTGGCTCGGCGTCGTCAAGGCCGGTGCCGTCGCGGTGCCGGTCGACGCCCGCTGCGGCGCCTTCGACCTGCGGCACGTCCTGCACGACTCCCGGGCCGCCCTGGTCCTGACCGCCCCCGGCCTGGCGGCGCTCGCCCACCGGGCGGCGGGCGGCCTCGGCCGGCCCTGCGCGGTCCGCACCCTGCCCGGCCTGGACGCCGACGGCCGCCGCGGCGACCTCCCCCGCCTGTCCGCCCGTACCGACGCCACGGTGGGCCTCCAGTACACCGCCGGCACCACGGGCTTCCCGAAGGCGTGTGTCCTCAGCCACGACTACTGGCTGCGCACGGCGTGGGGGATCGGCGCCGGAGCCGGACTGCGCCGCGCCGACGTGGTCCTGACCACGCAGTCCTTCGCGTACGCCGGTCCGCAGTGGCAGACCGTGATGTGCCTGATGGCCGGGGTGCCGCTGGTGGTCCTCGAACGTTTCTCGGCCGCCGGGTTCTGGGACTCGGTGCGCCGGCACGGGGCCACCGTGACCCATGTCGTGGGCGGCATGCCGACGCTGCTGTACAAGCAGCCGCCGCGCCCCGCCGACCGCGACCACGCCCTGCGGCTGGTGCTGTGCTCCGGCATCCGGCCCGAGCGGCACCGGGAGTACGAGGAGCGCTGGGGCGCCGCCTGGCGGGAGCTGTACGGGTCCACCGAGAGCGGGCTGGACCTGATCTCGCCGGTGGGCGAGGAGAGCGCCGTCGGCAGCGGGGCGCTGGGGCGGGCGCCGGCCGGCAAGCGGGTCGTCGTCGCGGACGAGCGCGGGGAGCGGGTGCCGCCGGGTGCGGCCGGGGAGATCCTGGTGCGCGGCAGGCCGATGATGAAGGGCTACTGGAACGGCGCGGAGGCCACCGCCCAGGTGTTCCGCGGCGGCTGGTACCACACCGGCGACCTGGGCGTCGCGGACCCGGCCGGACGGGTACGGCACGCCGGGCGGCTCACGGAGGTGATCCGGCGCGGCGGCGAGCAGATCGCCCCGGCCGAGGTGGAAGCGGTCCTGGAGGCGCATCCGGCGGTGCTGGCGGCGGCCGTCGTCGGCATCCCCGACCAGTTGTCCGGCGAACTGCCCAAGGCGTTCGTCCGGTTGCGGCCCGGCACCCCGCCCACCGCGCCGACGGCCCGGTCCCTGCTGGCGCACGCCCGCCGGCGGCTGGCCAGGCCCGAGGTCCCGGCCTACCTGGAGTTCGTCGGCTCCTTCCCCACCACGGCCTCGGCCCGGGTGCGCAAGCATCTGCTGCTGCGGCCCGGCGACGACCAGCGCGGCGGGGCGTTCAGCGCGGCGGCGGACGGGTGGGTGTGAACGCCGGGGCGCGGCCCGAGGTCACCGCCGACCTCGCGGTCACCGTCGTGAACCAGGTCGCCGTCGTCACCCTCGACCGGCCCGCGAAGCTCAACGCCCTGACCCGGGCGATGCGCCGGGACCTGGCGGCCCTGCTGCGCCACTACGGCGACGGGCGGCAGGTGCGGGGCGTGATCCTCACCGGGCGGGGGCGGGCCTTCTCCGCCGGACCGGAACTGCGCGAGGCGACCGGACCGGCCGCAATCCGGACGGCCCGGACGGGCCGGACTGCCGGGACCGCTGGGACGGCCGGGGCAGCCGGGGCAGCCGGGACCACTGGAACGGCCGGGACCACCGGCACCGCCGGACCACCCGGGACGGCCGGGACCACCGGACCACCCGGGACCACCGGAACCACCGGGACAGCCGGATCGGGATCGTCGACCCCGATGGACTTGTCCGCCGAGATGGACCTCTTCAACGCCGTCACCCTGGCCGCGCTGGCCGCCGAGGTCCCGGTGGTGGCCGCCGTGGGCGGTCTCGCCGTCGGCGGCGCGGCCGGACTGGCGCTGAGTCTCGACGCCCGCGTCGGCACCGCGCACGCGGCGTTCGCCTGGCCGGAGAACGGCCTCGGGCTGACCGTGTCCAACGCGGCCAGCCTGTTCCTGCCCCGGCTCACCGGCGGCGCCCAGGCGCTGCGCCTGGTCATGGAGGGCGCCCGGGTCGACGCCCTGCGGGCGTGGCGGCTCGGCCTGCTCGACGAGCTCGTCGGCCCCGACGACGACCTGGTTCCGGCCGCCGTCCGGCTGATCCACCGCTGGACGCCGCCGGGCTCGTCGGCCGCCGCCCACCTGCGGCTGCTGCGCCCGTCGCCGCACGCGGTGCGCCGGGCCATGCGCCGCGAGCGGGCCGCCCTCGCGCGGGCGGTCCCACCCGCGTGAGGACGCGCCGTTTCCCGGGCGGCGCCGCCGCTCATCCCTCCAGCGACGTCATCACATGCTTCACCCGCGTGTAGTCGTCGAACCCGTAGGCCGAGAGGTCCTTGCCGTACCCGGACTTCTTGAAGCCGCCGTGCGGCATCTCCGCGACCAGCGGGATGTGCGTGTTGATCCACACGCAGCCGAAGTCCAGCCGCCGGGACATCCGCATCGCCCGCCCGTGGTCCTTCGTCCACACCGAGGAGGCCAGCGCGTAGTCGACCCCGTTGGCCCACTCCACCGCCTGCTCCTCGTCCCGGAACGCCTGCACGGTGATGACCGGTCCGAAGACCTCGTGCTGCACGATCTCGTCGTCCTGCTTCAGCCCGGAGACGACGGTCGGCGCGTAGAAGAACCCCTTCTCGCCGACCCGGTGACCGCCCGCCTCGACCTTGGCGTGCGCGGGCAGCCGCTCGATGAAGCCGGTGACCTGCTGGAGCTGGTTCGGGTTGTTCAGCGGGCCGTACAGCACGTCCTCGTCGTCCGGCTGCCCGGTCTTCGTCTCGGCCGCCGCCTTCGCCAGCGCGGCCACGAACTCGTCGTGGATCGCCTCGTGCACCAGCACCCGGGTGGCCGCCGTGCAGTCCTGCCCGGCGTTGAAGAAGCCCGCCTCCGAGATGCCCGCGACGGCGCCCGCGATGTCGGTGTCCTCGAAGACCACGACCGGCGCCTTGCCGCCCAGCTCCAGGTGGACCCGCTTCAGGTCCCTGGACGCCGACTCGGCGACCGCCATGCCGGCCCGCACCGACCCGGTGATGGAGGCCATCGCCGGCGTCGGGTGCTCGACCATCAGGCGGCCGGTGTCGCGGTCGCCGCAGATGACGTTGAAGACGCCCTTGGGCAGGATCGCGCCGATGAGCTCGGCGATCAGGACGGTGGAGGCCGGAGTGGTGTCGGACGGCTTCAGCACCACCGTGTTGCCCGCCGCCAGCGCCGGCGCGAACTTCCACACGGCCATCATCATCGGGTAGTTCCACGGCGCGACCTGCGCGCAGACCCCGATCGGCTCGCGGCGCACGAAGGAGGTCAGGCCCTCCATGTACTCGCCGGCCCCGCGCCCCTCCAGCATCCGGGCCGCGCCCGCGAAGAAGCGGATCTGGTCGACCATCGGCGGGATCTCCTCGGTGCGGGTCAGCCCGATCGGCTTGCCCGTGTTCTCCACCTCGGCCGCGATCAGATCCTCGGCCCGCTCCTCGAACGCGTCCGCGATCTTGAGGAGGGCCTTCTGCCGCTCGGCCGGGGTGGTGTCCCGCCAGGCCGGGAAGGCCGCCGCGGCGGCCGCCATGGCCGCGTCCACGTCCGCCTGCCCGGACAGCGGCGCGGTCGCGTACGCCTCGCCCGTGGCGGGGTTGACCACCTCGGTGGTCCGTCCGTCGGCGGCGTCCCGGAACTCGCCACCCACGTAGTTGCGTAGCTTGCGCACTGCCGGCCCTCCAAGAACTGGATATGTCCAATGGCTGAGACACCCACACTAATCGGACGGCCGACGTTTTCAACACCCCCACTCCCCTACTGGTTGCGAAATCCGCAGACTGAGACCTCATAGACAACGGATTTCATCGATACGACCTTGCGGAACCGTCGATCCGTCGTGCACAGTGAAGCCGTGGCCAGTCGAAGCGCAGACCAGAAGGGCGCCCGCGAGTCCCGGACCGGCGGTCCCCAGTTGGACGCCGTCTCCCTCGCGATCGTCGAACAGCTCCAGGAGGACGGCCGCCGGCCGTACGCCGCCATCGGCAAGGCCGTCGGCCTGTCCGAGGCGGCCGTGCGCCAGCGCGTGCAGAAGCTGCTCGACCAGGGCGTGATGCAGATCGTCGCCGTCACCGACCCGCTCACCGTGGGCTTTCGCCGGCAGGCGATGGTGGGCGTCAACGTGGAGGGCGACGTGGAGTCGGTCGCCGACGCGCTGGCCGCGATGTCCGAGTGCGAGTACGTCGTGATGACCGCGGGCTCCTTCGACCTCATGGTGGAGATCGTCTGCGAGGACGACGACCACCTGCTGGACGTCATCAACAAACGCATCCGGGCCGTCCTCGGCGTGCGCTCCACCGAGAGCTTCGTTTACCTGAAGCTCAAGAAGCAGACCTACATGTGGGGAACCCGATAACCGTGACCACCGACAGCGCCAAGGATCTCAGCAAGGCCGCGTACGACCACCTGTGGATGCACTTCACCCGCATGTCGTCGTACGAGAACGCGCCCGTCCCCACCATCGTCCGTGGCGAGGGCACCCACATCTACGACGACAAGGGCAAGCGCTACCTCGACGGCCTCGCGGGCCTGTTCGTGGTCCAGGCCGGGCACGGCCGCACCGAGCTGGCCGAGACCGCCATGAAGCAGGCCCAGGAGCTGGCCTTCTTCCCCGTGTGGTCCTACGCCCACCCGAAGGCCGTGGAGCTGGCCGAGCGGCTGGCCCACGAGGCCCCCGGCGACCTGAACAAGGTCTTCTTCACCACCGGCGGCGGCGAGGCGGTGGAGACCGCCTGGAAGCTCGCCAAGCAGTACTTCAAGCTGATCGGCAAGCCGACCAAGTACAAGGTCATCTCCCGCGCGGTCGCCTACCACGGCACCCCGCAGGGCGCCCTGTCCATCACCGGCCTGCCCGCTCTGAAGGCGCCCTTCGAGCCGCTGGTGCCGGGCGCCCACAAGGTGCCGAACACCAACATCTACCGCGCCCCGATCCACGGCGACGACCCGGAGGCGTTCGGCCGCTGGGCGGCCGACCAGATCGAGCAGCAGATCCTGTTCGAGGGCCCGGAGACGGTCGCGGCCGTCTTCCTGGAGCCGGTGCAGAACGCGGGCGGCTGCTTCCCGCCGCCGCCCGGCTACTTCCAGCGGGTGCGCGAGATCTGCGACCAGTACGACGTGCTGCTCGTCTCGGACGAGGTCATCTGCGCCTTCGGCCGGCTCGGCACGACGTTCGCCTGCGACAAGTTCGGCTACGTCCCGGACATGATCACCTGCGCCAAGGGCATGACCTCGGGCTACTCCCCGATAGGCGCCTGCATCGTCTCCGACCGGCTGGCCGAGCCGTTCTACCAGGGCGACAACACCTTCCTGCACGGCTACACCTTCGGCGGCCACCCGGTCTCCGCGGCGGTCGGCGTCGCCAACCTCGACCTGTTCGAGCGCGAGGGCCTCAACCAGCACGTCCTGGACAACGAGGGCAACTTCCGCGCCACCCTGGAGAAGCTCCTCGACCTGCCGATCGTCGGCGACGTGCGCGGCAACGGCTTCTTCTACGGCATCGAACTGGTCAAGGACAAGCACACCAAGGAGTCCTTCACCGACGAGGAGACCGAGCGCGTCCTGTACGGCTTCCTGTCGAAGAAGCTGTTCGAGAACGGCCTGTACTGCCGCGCCGACGACCGCGGCGACCCGGTCGTCCAGCTCGCCCCGCCGCTGATCTCCAACCAGGAGACGTTCGACGAGATCGAGCAGATCCTGCGCGCGACCCTGACGGAGGCGTGGACGAAGCTCTGACGATCTTCCTTCTGGAAGATCATCTACGGCCCCGGTGCCGCCCGTTCGAGTGAGAAACGGCGGCCCGGGGCTGTGTGCTGTCCGCGGCCGCCGCGGTCAGTCCCTAGCGTGCCGGTGACGCGGAAACGGATCCAGAACGAGGTGTACGCGCATGGTGGCTCCGCCGGACAACGACGTGATCCGGGCCAGCGCCCTGCACTTCGCGCACCGCGACGGCTCCCCCGCGCTCCAGGGCGTCTCCCTCGGCGTCCGCAAGGGCGAGGTGCTCGCCGTGCGCGGCCCGCGCGGCAGCGGCAAGACCGCGCTGCTGCGCTGCCTGGCCGCACTGGCCCGGCCGCAGCGCGGCGAGGTCTGGTTCGACGGGGTCGCGGTGCACGAGCTGGGCGCGCTCGGCCGGGAGCGGCTGCGCCGCGACCGGTTCGGCTGGATCGACTCCGCCCCGGTACTGGTGCCCGAGCTGAACGTCTGGGAGAACGCCGCCCTGCCGCTGATGCTGCGCGGCACCGGCCGGCGCCGGGCCCGGCAGGCCGCCCTGGAGTGGCTGGAGCGCCTGGACGTCGCCGGGAAGGCCCGGCTGCGCCCGCCCGAGCTGCGGCAGGCGGAGCGGCAGCGGGTGTGCATCGCCCGCGCGCTCGCCGTCGTCCCCTCGGTGCTGTTCGCCGACGAACCGGCCGCGCCGCTGCACCGCGCCGAGAGCGCCCAGGTGCTGCGCACGCTGACCACGGCGGCCCGCTCGCACGGCGTCACCGTCGTGCTCGCCGACCAGGGCCCGCGCGACGCCGCCCTCGCCGACCGTACGGTGACGCTGCTGGACGGTCGCCGGGTGCGGACCCTGCACCTGCCCCCGGAGCCCGCGGCCGGCTCCGGTCCCGCCGCGACGGAAGGCCGGGCGGCGTGCTCGCTCTCCGCCTGACCCGCGCCGCGGGACTCGCCGTCCAACTGCGCCGGCTGCTGGTGGTGGCCGCCGCCGCGGGCACCTGCTTCCTGCTGCTGTGCTCGCTGGGCCACGCGCTGACCCACCCGGACACCGCCGGCGGCTCCGCCCTCCGGCTGGCCTGGTGCGCGGCGCCGCTGGCCGCCACGGTGTACCTGGCGGTGGCGGTGGCCCGTACCGACCCGGGCACCCGGCCGCGTACCGGACTGTCCGCGATCGGCCTCGGGCCCGGCCGGCTGATGGCCGTCTCGGCGGCCACCACGGCGGCGGCCGGCACCCTCGGTGCGCTCGTGGCGCTGCTGCTCTTCCTCCAGCTGCGCGGCGACCTGACCGGCCGGCCCGCCGGCGGCGCCCTCGCCGACACCTACGCCGTGGGTCTGCCGCTGCCGCTCCCGGCGGTCCTGACCCTGCTGGCGCTGGTCCCGGCGGCGGCGTCGGCGGCGGTGGCGGTGACACTGCGCCCGAGCGAGGGCCGACCCGCCCCGGCGGGCGGCACGGGACGGCGGTACGGCCGCTTCGGGGCGTACGGCCTGGCCGCGCGGGAGAGCTTCGGGACGTACGGCCGCTTCGGCGCCCGCCGGGCAGCGACGCCGGCCGGCAGCCCGGCCGCGACCATGACGGCCACAGCCACGGCCACCGCCACAGCCTCGGGCACGGCACCGGACACGGCATCGGGCACGGCATCGGACGCTGCGAGTGCCGCCCCCGCCGCCCTCCCCCGCCCCGCCACCGCCGGCCTCCCCTGGGGCGTCGCCGTGCTCGCCGCCGGGCTGGCCGCGGAGACGATGGCGGACCGGGCCGGCGGCACCGGCGGCCCCTCCGCCGGTGTCCTCGCCGGCTGGGCGCTGACCGCCCTCGGCCTGGCACTCGCCGGCCCCGGCCTCACCCAGCTGTGCGGGCGCCTGCTCCAGGCGGTCCGGCCGGGTGCGGTGCGGCTGCTGGCCGGGCGGGTCCTGATGGAGGAGGCGCACCGCATCGGCCGCCCCCTCGGCGTGGTCTGCGCGGTCGCCTCGGCGGCGTACGCGGCGACCGCGCTGCACGGCGCGGACGGGTCGTCGTTCGGCCCGCTCAGCACCCTCGGGGGCGTGCTGGTGGCGGGCTGCGCGGTGGCCACCTTGCTGACCACGGCCGTGGAGACCAAGCAGGCCCGCGCCGACGCGACCGCCGCGCTGCTGCGGCTCGGGGCACCGGCCACGGTGCTGCGCGGGGCCGCCGCCCTGCGCACCGCGGCGCTGCTCGCGGTGTTCGGCCCGCTGACCCTGGCGGTCGCGGAACTGGCGGCACTGCCGCTGACCCGTTCGTGACCCGCGACGCGCCCCGTTCGCAAAAAAGATCGAAGAAATCTCGTCCGCCCGCGATGAGTTCGGTCCCGGCCCCCGGTCTACCCCTGCGAACGACATGACACCGATGGGAGAGGCCCGCATGTACCAGCAGATGATCTTCGTGAACCTGGCCACCACCGACCTCGACGCCGCCAAAAGGTTCTTCACCGAGCTCGGGTACTCGATCAACGCCCAGTTCAGCGACGACTCGACCGCCTCCATCCCGCTCAGCGACACCATCGTGGTCATGCTGCACACCCCGCAGAAGTACGGCGTGTTCACGAAGAAGGACGTCATCGACTCCCGCAAGAGCAGCGAGGTGCTGCTCGCGCTGAGCGCCGAGAGCCGCGAGAAGGTCGACGAGCTGGTCGACAAGGCGGTCGCGGCCGGCGGCACGGTCACCGGCGAGACCCAGGACCACGGCTTCATGTACGGCCGCGCCTTCGACGACCTCGACGGCCACACCTGGGAGGTCGTGTGGATGGACCCGGCGGCGGTGGAGGGCTGAGCCCCGCCTCTAGCATGAGCGGGTGGATGACATATCGACGCCCGCTCAGCCGTACCACGCCGCCCACGACCGGGAGATCGAGTCCCTCGCCGAGTTCGACGAGGTGCTCGCCCGCGGCGGGAGCCTCGCGCACTACCGGGTCCAGGCCGTCGACCTGACGGACCGTACGGACCCGCTGCTGACCGCCGAGGCGGCCGGCGCCGTCTTCCTCGGCTGCCCGATGGAGGACGCGGCCGCCACCGCCGTACGCGCCGCCGGCGCCCTGGTGTTCCCGCCGGTGCCCGGTCTGCCCTTCGACCCGTACCGCGCGTTCGTCTACTCGCCCGACGAGCTGTACGCCTCCCTGGCCAAGGGCTACGAGGCGACGCCGGACGCGCTGGCCTACGCCTGGTTCCAGCGGACCAGGGCGGACGGCGACATCTTCGCCTCCATGCTGCGCGCCGTGCACGACGACGCCGTCTCCGACGCGGTCGACGAACTCCTCGTCGGCGCCGAGGTGGTGGGTGTCATGGGCGGGCACGCGATGGCGCGCGGCACCGAGGCGTACGCCGGCGCGGCGCGGCTCGGGCGCGAACTGGCCCGGGCCGGCTTCACCGTGGCCACCGGCGGCGGACCCGGCGCGATGGAGGCGGCCAACCTCGGCGCCTACGCCGCCCCGTTCGACGACTCGATGCTGGACGAGGCGCTGCCACTGCTCGCCGCGGCGCCCTCCTTCACGCCGTCCATCGGCGCGTGGGCGGGCGCCGCCTTCGCGGTCCGCGAGCGCTGGCCGGACGGCGGTCCCTCGGTCGGCATCCCGACCTGGTTCTACGGCCACGAACCGCCCAACGCCTTCGCCGCGCACATCGCCAAGTACTTCGCCAACGCCACCCGCGAGGACGGCCTGCTGGCCCGGTCCAACGCGGGGGTGGTCTTCCTGCCGGGCGCCGCCGGGACCGTACAGGAGGTCTTCGACAACGCGACGCCGAACTACTACGAGTCGCGCGGCGAACCCACCCCCATGGTGCTGGTGGACCGGGCGCACTGGACCGAGAAGCTGCCCGCGTGGCCGCTGCTGCGGGCGCTGGCCCGGGGGCGGTCGATGGAGTCGCGGATCGCGCTGGTCGACCGGATCGAGGAGGCGCCGGCCGCGCTGAAACTTATCCGAAGTTAATAAGAGGGCAAAGCCAACGGCCCACGGACGCATATGCGTTGACACTGCCGGTGCACTGCCAATAGACCTGTGAGTCTCCTGGGGCCACGGTGTCGCGGAAGCGTGAAGCAAGCGTGACGTGTGACCACCGGTCCCGGGCAACCCCCCGCATCCAGCATCCGGTAAAGGACCAACGTGCCCCTGCCCATACTCAGAAGTGCGGCGTCCCGCCGTAGCGTTCGTGCCCTCGGTGTGGCGACCGCCGCGGTCGCCCTGGCCGTCGGCGCCGCCGGCAACGCGCTCGCCTGCAACATCGGCGAGTTCAGCGCCGCCGCCACGTGCGACGGCACCAAGGGCGTCATCACCGTCACCGATGTGGACTCCGCCGGTGTCAAGGCGATCGTCACCGTCTTCCGCCAGACCGACGGCGGCGAGGAGAAGGTCGGCGAGCAGGAGGTGAAGGGCTCCAAGAACGGCGAGACCATCACCTTCGCCGAGGACTGGAAGCCGAGCGCGGAGTACCGCGTCCACGTCAAGGCCGCGCCGTACGTCGACGAGGACATCAAGCCGAGCCTCGTCACGCCGGCCACCGCCTGCGGCGGCGGCGAGGAGGAGGAGTCCCCGACTCCGACGCCGTCCGACTCGTCCTCGACCCCGGCCGAGGAGGAGTCCGAGACCCCGGCTCCGTCGACGCCGGCGGCCTCGGAGAGCGAGTCCACCGTTCCGGCGGCGGACACCGCGAGCAACGCGCCGTCGCCCGCGGCCGGTGACTCGAACCTCGCCGAGACCGGCGCCGACTCCAACACCGGCATGATCGCCGGGATCGCGGCCGCCCTGGTCGTGGTCGGCGGTGGCGCGGTGTTCTTCGGCATGCGCCGCCGTGGCGCGAAGGCCGAGAGCTGACGTCACGTCATTTCCTGGTGGTGGCCCGTCCCCCGCACCTGCTGCGGGGGACGGGCCACCGTCATGTCAGCCGGACTTCGCCGTGTCCGGCCGCGAGCGGACGGTCACCCGAGCACGATGATCTCCGCCACGTCGAACTCGACCCCGACCCGCTGCCCGACCTCGGGCGCGGCCCGCAGCGCGCAGGCCGCCTCCAGCCGGGGCGTCTCCGCGTCCCCCTCCGGCTGGAGGCGCACGGCGACATGGGTGCCCTTGAAGGTGCGGGCGGTGACCGTACAGGGCAGCCCCGCGTCGGCGGCGACCAGCCGGACACCGGCCGGGCGGACCAGTACCGGCCGGCCGCCCTGCGCGCTGCCCTCGGGCACCGGCACCTTGCCCCAGGGGGTGTCGGCGGCCGTCCCGGCGACGGTCGCCCCGACGACGTTGTCGAAGCCGAGGAACCGGGCGACGAACGCGTCGGCGGGCCGCTGCCACACCTGAAGCGGCGTGCCCTGCTGGGCGATCCGCCCGTCCCGCATCACCACCACCCGGTCGGCCAGCGCGAACGCCTCACCCTGGTCGTGCGTCACCGCCAGCACCGTGGTGCCCAACCGGCCGAACAGCTCCCGCAGTTCCACCACCAGCCGCTCCCGCAGCGAGCGGTCGAGCTGGCCGAGCGGCTCGTCCAGCATCAGCAGCCGGGGCCGGGCCGCCAGCGCCCGGGCCAGCGCGACACGCTGCTGCTCACCGCCGGACAGCGCGGCCACCGACCGCCGCCCGGCGTCCGGCAGCCCGACCAGCGCCAGCAGCTCCGCGACCCGCTCCTGCTGTTCGGCGCGCGCGGCACCCCGCATCCGGGGTCCGAAGGCGACGTTCCCGGCCACGTCCCGCTGCGGGAACAACTGGTGGTCCTGGAACATCAGGCCGACCTCGCGCCGGTGCGCGGGTACGCCGCTCTGGTCCCGCCCGTCGAGCAGCACCCGCCCGGCGGCCGGCACCTGGAGCCCGGCGACCACCCGCAGCAGCGTCGACTTGCCGCTGCCGCTGGGCCCGAGCACACACACCACCTCGTGCTCGGCCACCTCCAGGTCGACGGCGTCCAGTACGGCCCGCCCGCCGAAGCGGACGGTCACCTCGCGCAGGCTCAGCATGCTCAGAACTCCCCGCTCCGGTCGGTCCGCAGCCGCTCCAGCACCAGCAGGGCCACCGCGCACACCAGCATCAGAATCGTCGAAAGGGCCATCGCCTGGCCGTAGTTCAGGTCGCCGGGGCGGCCCAGCAGCCGGGCCACGGCCACCGGCAGCGTCGGACTGTCGGGCCGCGCGATGAACACCGTCGCGCCGAACTCCCCGAGCGACACCGCGAACGCGAACCCGGCCGCGACCAGCAGCGCCCGCCGCACCATCGGCAGGTCCACCTCCCGCCACACCCGCCAGGGCGACGCCCCGAGCACCGCCGCCGCCTCCCGCAGCCGCCCGTCCACCGCCCGCAGCACCGGCAGCATGGTCCGCACCACGAACGGCACCCCGACCAGCGCCTGTGCCAGCGGGACCAGGAGCCACGAGGAGCGCAGGTCCAGTGGCGGTTCGTCCAGCGCGATCAGGAACCCGAACCCGACCGTCACCGCCGACACCCCGAGCGGCAGCATCAGCAGCGCGTCGAAGCCGCGGACCAGACGGCCCGCGTCCCGCCGGGTCAGCGCGGTGGCCGCGAGCCCGCCGATCACCATGGCGATCGCGGTGGCGGCGACGGCGTACTCGAGCGAGTTGCCGATGGCGTCGATCGGCGGCACGAGGAAGGTGCCGCCGTCCTCGTGGGTGAGCGCCCGGTAGTAGCCGAAGCCGCCGTCGAGCGACCGCCGCACCAGCACCGCCAGCGGCAGCAGGACCAGTACGGCGACGGTGGCCAGCACCCCGGCCAGCAGCCCCCACTGCCCGGCCCCGCGCGGCCGGCGCGCGGTCGTCGAGGCGTCCACCAGCCGCAGCGCCGTCTCCCGCCGCCGTACCGTCCAGGCGTGCACGGCGAGGATCGCGGCGACCGCGCCGAACTGGACCAGGGTCAGCACGGCCGCCGTGGACAGGTCGAACAGCTGCGAGGTCTGCCGGTAGATCTCCACCTCCAGGGTGGCGAAGGCGGGCCCGCCGAGGATCTGCACGACACCGAAGGAGGTGAAGGTGAACAGGAACACCATCAGCGCGGCGGCGGCCACGGCGGGCGCCAGCGCCGGCAGCGTGACCCGCCGCCAGGCGGCGAACGGTGACGCCCCGAGCATCCGGGCGGCCTCCTCCTGCCGCGGGTCGAGCTGCGCCCACAGCCCGCCGACGGTACGGATCACGACGGCGTAGTTGAAGAAGACATGCGCCAGCAGGATCGCCCACACGGTGGTGTCCAGCCGGACGCCCCACAGGTCGTCGAGCAGCCCGCCGCGCCCGACCAGCGCCAGGAACGCCGTACCGACCACGACGGTCGGCAGCACGAACGGCACCGTGACCACGGCCCGCAGCGCCTGCTTGCCGGGGAAGTCCAGCCGGGCGAAGACGTACGCGCCCGGCAGCGCGACCAGCAGGGTGAGCGCGGTGGAGGCCAGCGCCTGCCAGGTGGTGAACCACAGCACGTGCCGGACGTCCGAGGCGGCGACCACCTCGGCGATCCGGCCGAGGTGCCAGCCGCCGTCGTCCTTCAGCCCGCGCGCCACGATCGCGGCCACCGGCCAGGCGAAGAAGACGGCGAAGAACGCCACCGGCATGGCCATCAGCCCGAGCCGCGCGGCGCTCCCCCGGCGCGCGGCCCTCACTGCAGTACGAGCGAGGTCCACGACTTGACCCAGTCGTCCCGGTTGGCGGCGATCTTCGCCGGTGCCATGGTCTCGGGGTCGGTGACGTCCGGCATGTTGTCCGTGTAGACAGCGGGCAGCTTCGCGTCACCGACAACCGGGTTGACGAACATGTTGAGCGGCATGTCCTCCTGGAACTTCTCGCTGAGCAGGAAGTCGAGGAACGCCTTGCCGCCCTCGGGGTTCTTCGCGTTGCTCAGCAGCCCCGCGAACTCGGTCTGCCGGAAGCAGGTGCCGGTCGCGACGCCGGTGGGCGCGGTCTTGGGCTGCGGGTCGGCGTAGACCACCTCGACCGGCGGCGAGGAGGCGTAGGACACGACCAGCGGCCGGTCCCCGCCGGCCTTCTTCCCACCGGCCGACCCGGAGAACTCCTCGTTGTACGCCTGCTCCCACCCGTCGACCACCTTGACGCCGTTGGCCCGGAGCTTCTTCCAGTACGCCGCCCAGCCGTCGTCCCCGTACGCGGCGGCGGTCCCGAGCAGGAACCCGAGCCCCGGCGACGACGTACCGGCGTTCTCGGTGACGAGCAGGTCCTTGTACGCGGGCTTGACCAGGTCGGCGAAGGAGGCCGGCGGATCGATCCCGTGCTCGCTGAAGTACGCCTTGTCGTAGTTGACGCAGATGTCGCCGTAGTCGACCGGCGTGACCCGGTGCCGGCCGGCGTCCAGCTGGTACTGCTCGTCGACCCGGTCCAGGCCGTTCGCCTCGTACGGCTGGAACAGCCCGTTGTCGAGGGCGCGGGAGAGCAGCGTGTTGTCGACGCCGAAGAAGACGTCGCCCTGCGGGTTGTCCTTGGTCAGGATCGCCTTGTTGACGGCCTGCCCGGCGTCGCCGTCCTCCAGGACCTTGACCTGGTACCCGGACTCCTTCTCGAACGCGGCGATGACGCTCTTCGACGCGGCCCACGAGTCATGGCTGACGAGCGTCACGGTCTTGCTGTCCCCGCCCGCCTCGTCGCCGGCCGACGACCCGCACGCGGACAGCGCGACCAGGCCCAGCCCGACGGCCGCCGCGGCCACGCTCTTCTTGGTGATGCTCACTGATTCCTCCTGGGACGTCCAGGAGAAGACGCGGCCCTGCCCGGGTTCCTCGCGGATCCCGGGCAGGGCGCAACAGCTCGAGTGATGACCGATCTCCCTACCCAGAATGACCTGGGCCAGGTTCGGAGGGTCTGCGGCCGGTGCCGCACTCTCAGCGCTGTGGCGCTCCCCTGTCGGAATATTAAGATGTGTTCTTACGTCGGTCAGGTTACCGCTCGCCGGCGGCGAGCTGGCCACACGCCCCGTCGATCTCCTGCCCGCGCGTGTCCCGGACCGTCACCGGCACCCCGTGCGCCGCGATGGCCTCGACGAACGCCTTCTCGTCCGCGGGCCGCGAGGCGGTCCACTTCGAGCCCGGGGTCGGGTTCAGCGGGATGAGGTTGACGTGTACCGGCTTGCCCTTGAGCAGCCGGCCGAGCCGGTCACCGCGCCAGGCCTGGTCGTTGATGTCCCGGATCAGCGCGTACTCGATGGACAGCCGGCGTCCGGACCGCGCGGAGTACTCGAACCCGGCGTCCAGCACCTCGCGCACCTTCCACCGGGTGTTCACCGGCACCAGGGTGTCGCGCAGCTCGTCGTCGGGGGCGTGCAGCGAGATGGCGAGCCGGCACTTGAAGCCCTCGTCGGAGAAGCGGTGGATGGCCGGCACCAGACCGACCGTCGACACGGTGATGCCCCGCTGCGACAGGCCCACACCGTCGGGCTCGGGGTCGGTCAGCCGCCGGATGGCGCCCACCACCCGGTTGTAGTTGGCGAGCGGCTCGCCCATCCCCATGAAGACGATGTTGCTCAGCCGCGCCGGCCCTCCCGGAACCTCTCCGTCCCTGAGCGCCCGCATGCCGTCCACGATCTGGTGCACGATCTCGGCGGTCGACAGGTTCCGGTCAAGACCGGCCTGTCCGGTGGCGCAGAACGGGCAGTTCATGCCGCAGCCCGCCTGCGAGCTGATGCACATGGTCACCCGGTCCGGGTAGCGCATGAGCACCGACTCGACGAGCGTGCCGTCGAACAGCCGCCACAGCGTCTTGCGGGTGGTCCCCTCGTCCGTCGACAGATGCCGTACGACGGTCATCAGCTCGGGCAGCAGCGCCTCGCGGAGCTTCTCCCGCGAACCGGCCGGGATGTCGGTCCACTGCTCCGGTTCGTGCGCGTACCGCGCGAAGTAGTGCTGCGAGAGCTGCTTGGCGCGGAACGCCTTCTCACCGGCCGCGGCGACCGCCTCCTTGCGCTCGGCGGGCGTGAGGTCGGCGAGATGCCGCGGCGGCTTCTTGGCTCCGCGCGGGGCGACGAAAGTGAGTTCTCCGGGTGCAGGCATAGCCCGTCCAGTGTCGCAGACGTACGAAGAGGAGCCCGCCACCCTGTGGACAACGGGCCCCTCGGTGCGCGAACCGCAGGTCAGCCCGAGCCGACGAAGATCACCAACAGCAGCCAGGCCACGGGAGCCGTCGGCAGCAAGGAGTCCAGCCGGTCCATGATGCCGCCGTGGCCCGGCAGCAGCGTGCCCATGTCCTTGATGCCGAGGTCGCGCTTGATCATCGACTCGCCGAGGTCGCCCAGGGTGGCGCTGACCGCGACGGCCAGGCCGAGGAGCAGGCCCTGCCACCAGGCGCCGCCGTCGATCAGGAAGTGCGTGCACAGCGCGCCCGCCGCCATCGCGAAGGTCACCGCGCCGACCAGGCCCTCGCGGGTCTTGCCGGGGCTGATGCGCGGCGCGAGCTTGGTCCGGCCGAAACGCCAGCCGACCGCGTAGGCGCCGGTGTCGCTGACGACGGTCAGTATCAGGAAGACCAGCACCCGCCACGGGCCGTCGTCGGCCGCGAGCATCATGGCGACGAACGTGGCCAGGAACGGCACGTAGAACGCCGCGAAGACACCCGCCGTGACGTCCCGCAGATAGTCCTGCGGCGGCCGCGTCATCCGCCACAGAAGGACGGCGAGCGCGGTGAGCGCCATGGCGATCCACGCGCCGTCGGCGCCCCGCACATACCCGGCGATCACCATCGCCGCGCCGCCGACCGCGAGCGGCACGAGCGGCGCGTGGATGCCCTTGCGCTCGTCCAGCCGCTTGGTCAGCTCCCACAGCCCGACCACGACGGCGACGACGATGACGCCCACGAAGACGGCCTTGACGAAGAACAGCGACGCGACGATCACCGCGCCGAGCCCGACCCCGACCCCTATGGCCGCACCCAGGTCGCGCCCCGCGCTCTTCTTCTGCGGCGGGGGCGCCGGCTGCGGGGCGGCAGGCATGGGCTCCGGATTCTGCGGCGCGGTCGGCGCGGTCGGGTCGCGGAACGAGGGACCGCCCTGCCGGCCGGCCCCCCGGTCGTCATCCTGGTCTGCGCCGAAGTCGGGTACGTCGTCGGGCACGATGGGCATGGGGCGAGTCTGCTGCGCGTACAGCGCATCGTAGGCGGGACCCGCCGGGGCAGCCCCCTGGACAGGTCCCTGCTCGGACGGCCCCCAGTACCCGGCTTGTGGCGGCGCCCCCCAGGAAGAGTCGTTCATCAGACCTCGAGCAGCTCCGCTTCCTTGTGCTTGAGGAGTTCGTCCACCTGCGCGACGTACTTCGCGGTGGTGTCGTCGAGCTCCTTCTCCGCGCGGCGGCCCTCGTCCTCGCCGACCTCGCCGTCCTTGACCAGCTTGTCGATGGCGTCCTTGGCCTTGCGGCGCACCGAGCGGATGGAGACCTTGGCGTCCTCGCCCTTGGCCTTGGCCACCTTGATGTACTCGCGGCGGCGCTCCTCGGTCAGCTCCGGGAACACCACGCGGATGATGTTGCCGTCGTTGCTCGGGTTGACGCCCAGGTCGGAGTCGCGGATCGCCTGCTCGATGTTGCGCAGGGCGGTCTTGTCGAACGGCGTGACCACGGCCATCCGCGGCTCGGGCACGGAGAACGAGGCCAGCTGGTTGATCGGCGTCGGCGCGCCGTAGTAGTCGGCCACGATCTTGTTGAACATCGCCGGGTGCGCCCGCCCGGTGCGGATCGCGGCGAAGTCCTCCTTGGCGACCACGACGGCCTTCTCCATCTTCTCCTCGGCTTCGAGGAGGCTCTCTTCGATCACCACTTGCTCCTGCGTGTCTTGAGTAGGCCCGGCTGCGGTTCCTCGTAGGGGCGGCGGCCGGCTGCGTCGCGTCTTCTTCCTGCACGGTTCCCGACCGGCAGGACATTGTCCATCCCCCGGCCCGGGGGTCAGTTGCGGTCGGACCCGTCGCCCACGAGCGTGCCGATCTTCTCACCCTTGACGGCCCGGGCGATATTGCCGGCCTTCAGGAGTTCGAAGACGACGATCGGGAGCTTGTTGTCACGGCAGAGCGTGACCGCCGTGGCGTCGGCGACCTTCAGGTCCCGGGTGATGACCTCGCCGTAGCCGAGGGCGTCGAACTTGACCGCGTCCGGGTTGGTCTTCGGGTCGGAGTCGTAGACCCCGTCCACCCCGTTCTTGCCCATGAGCAGCGCCTCGGCGTCGATCTCCAGGGCGCGCTGGGCGGCGGTGGTGTCGGTGGAGAAGTACGGCATGCCCATGCCGGCGCCGAAGATGACCACGCGGCCCTTCTCCAGGTGCCGCACGGCGCGCAGCGGGATGTAGGGCTCGGCGACCTGGCCCATGGTGATGGCGGTCTGCACCCGGCAGTCGACGCCCTCCTTCTCCAGGAAGTCCTGGAGGGCGAGGCAGTTCATCACGGTGCCGAGCATGCCCATGTAGTCGGAGCGGGCGCGGTCCATGCCGCGCACCTGGAGTTCGGCGCCGCGGAAGAAGTTCCCGCCGCCGATGACGATCGCGATCTGCGCGCCGTCCCGGACGACGGCCGCGATCTCGCGCGCGATGGCGTGCACCACGTCGGGGTCGACGCCCAGGCCCCCGCCGCCGGAGAACGCCTCTCCGGACAGCTTCAGCAGAAACCGGCCGCTCACTTTGCCGTCATCGCTCTTCTCGGCCTTGGTGGTGGTCATGGAGATCTCGCCTCTTTTACGTGGGTCACACATACGAAGGAGGCCATTGCCGGGGGGTGGGTTCATCCCTGCGCGGCAATGGCCTCCTCGTCAGATCTGCGGTCGTCCGCCACACGCGGGTGCGCGGACGACTGCTGCCGACCCTACCGGGGCCGGGCGTCCGTCGCGGTGCGGACTCAGATGCCGACCTTGATGCGCGAGAAGCGCTTCAGGCTGACACCGGCCTCGTCCAGGACCTTCTGGACCGACTTCTTGTTGTCCAGCGCGTACGGCTGGCCGAGCAGCGTGGCGTCCTTGAAGAAACCGTTGAGGCGACCCTCGACGATCTTCGGCAGGGCGGCCTCGGGCTTGCCCTCGGCGCGGGTGGTCTCCTCGGCGATGCGCCGCTCGGACTCGACGACCTCGGCCGGCACGTCGTCCTTGGAGAGGTACTTCGGCGCGAACGCGGCGATGTGCTGGGCGACACCCTTGGCGATCTCGGCGTTGGGCTTGTCCAGCTCGACGAGGACACCGATCTGCGGGGGCAGGTCGGGCATCGTGCGGTGCATGTAGGCGGTGACGTAGCCGTCGGTGAACTGCGCGAAGCGGTCCAGGACGATCTTCTCGCCGAGGTTGGCGTTGGCCTCGTCGACGTACGCCTGGACGGTCTTGCCGGCCTCGATCTCGGAGGCGAGCAGCGCCTCCAGGTCGGCCGGGGAGGTCTTGGCGACGTGCTCGGCGATCGCGGTGGCGACGGCCTGGAACTTGTCACCCTTGGCGACGAAGTCCGTCTCGCACTTCAGCTCGACGAGGACACCGGAGGAGTTGTCGTCGGCGATGATCGAGACGACCGCGCCGTTCTCGGCGGAGCGGCCCTCGCGCTTGGCGACGCCCTTCTGGCCCTTGATGCGGAGCGCCTCGACGGCCTTGTCGACGCTGCCCTCGGCCTCGTCCAGCGCCTTCTTGCAGTCCATCATGCCGGCGCCCGTGAGCTCACGGAGCTTCTTGACGTCGGCGGCGGTGTAGTTCGCCATGATTCAGGAATCTCTCTCGAAGTCTGAAGATCTACGGGCGGAACGGCGGGGGCTTCGTGGGCCCCCGCCGTTCAGAACCCGAAGGGTGTGAGGGGTCAGGCCTGCTCGGCGTCCGCGGCGGGGGCCTCGGTGGCCGGAGCCTCGGTGGCCTCGGCCGCGGGGGCCTCGGCGGCCGGGGCCTCCTCGGCGGCGGGCGCCTCTTCGGCCGGAGCCTCGGCAGCGGCCTCGGCCGGCTTCTCGGCGTCGGCGGCGGGCGCCTCCTCGGCCTTCTTCTCGCCCTCGAGCAGGTCGCGCTCCCACGCGGCCAGCGGCTCGCCCGCGGCCTTGTCGCCCTTGCCCTCGGTGGCGACACCGGAGCGGGAGATGAGGCCCTCGGCGACCGCGTCGGCGATCACCCGGGTGAGCAGCGTGACGGAGCGGATCGCGTCGTCGTTGCCGGGGATCTTGTAGTCGACCTCGTCGGGGTCGCAGTTGGTGTCGAGGATGGCGACGACCGGAATGTTGAGCTTCCGGGCCTCACCGACCGCGATGTGCTCCTTCTTGGTGTCCACGATCCAGACGGCGCTGGGCACCTTGGACATCTCGCGGATACCGCCGAGGGTCTTCTCCAGCTTGGCCTTCTCGCGCGAGAGCACGAGAAGCTCCTTCTTGGTCAGACCGGACGCGGCGACGTCCTCGAAGTCGATCTGCTCGAGCTCCTTGAGGCGCTGGAGGCGCTTGTAGACGGTCGAGAAGTTGGTGAGCATGCCGCCCAGCCAGCGCTGGTTGACGTAGGGCATGCCGACGCGGGTGGCCTGCTCGGCGATGGCCTCCTGCGCCTGCTTCTTCGTGCCGACGAACATGACCGTGCCGCCGTGGGCGACGGTCTCCTTGACGAACTCGTAGGCGCGATCGATGTACGACAGCGACTGGAGCAGGTCGATGATGTAGATGCCGTTGCGCTCGGTGAAGATGAAGCGCTTCATCTTCGGGTTCCAGCGACGGGTCTGGTGACCGAAGTGGACGCCGCTTTCCAGCAGCTCCCGCATCGTGACGACGGCCATGGCCGTATCTCCTTGAAGTTCTCGGTTGTGCCGCGGATGCCGGACGGCTTCCGCGCCTGACGCCCGCTGTGCGCCGTGCCACTGAGGACCGAGGGGCGCTGACACGAGGCTTGGTGCTGTCTCGTGCCGGGGCGTGCGAAGTCGACCCGGTGACCCGGGTCGCCACCAGAAGTGTACGGGACCCGGGGAGTACCGGGTGACGCCGCTGTCCACAACCGGTGAGTAGTCCACAGGCCCCGGCGGTGACCGGCCGTTCCGGGGACGGTTCTGGCATGCGAGCGAGACGACGGATGCCGCGCGGGCTGCCGCGACGGATGCCTGCGCGGGTGTGGTGGCGGTGGCTGTGGCCGGTGCCGGTGCTTCTCCTGTCCCTGCCGGGTCCTCGGGCGGCGGTACCGGGGGTGGTCACGGCGGCGTCCGACTCCGTGGTCGTCCCGGCCGTCGCCCGGACCTGGCCGACCGGCGGGCGGCCCGCCGTGCTGCGGGGCTGGTCGCCACCGGCGACGCCGTACGGGCCGGGCCACCGCGGGGTGGACCTGGCGGCCGCGCCCGGCGCCGCGGTACGGGCGGTGGCGGCGGGCCGGGTGACGTTCGCCGGGCGGGTGGCGGGCCGGGGCGTCGTCTCGGTGGAACTGCCGGGCACCGGCACGCCACCGCTGCGCACGACCTACGAACCGGTACGGGCCTCGGTGGCCAAGGGCGACGAGGTGGCGGCCGGCGACCCGGTCGGCACGGTGGAGACACCGGGCGCCCACTGCCCGGCCGGCTGCCTGCACTGGGGCCTGCGCCGCGCCGGCACCTACCTGAACCCACTGTCCCTGCTGCCCCCGTGGCTGCTGAACGGCCCCCCGCCCCGGCTGCTGCCGGTGCTGGGCGTACCGCCGCCCTGACCCGCGCCGGGCGGGCACCGGTGCCCGCACCCGTACGCCGAACCAGCCGTGCCAGGGCCCGCCGGAGCCGATCCCGCAGGTCAGGTCCGAGCGGTCCGGCAGGTTCTCGTACGCCGCGACGGTGATCCAGTCGGTACCGGGCGGGTTCATGGCCGCAGGGCGGTGGAGTGGTGGAAGGGAAGCCGACGCGGGTGTCACCACCGCCCACAGGAGACAGCACAGGCGGCACAGGGGGCGGCACAGGCGACGCGGGTGGCAGCACAGGCGGCGGCGCGGGTGGTACCGGGCCGCATCCGGCCCGCCCCGCCCTGGCCCGCCCCCGCCCTGGCCCGCCCCGGCCCGCCCCCGGAGCCCGTCAGCCCCGCACACCCCGCAGCACCATCGACACCGCCGCGTCCGTGATCACCGTCGGATCCTCCGCCGCGCCCAGCTCGATCCGCCGCACCGACGCGTCGACCACGCCCTGGAGCAGCATCGCCGCGAGCCGCGGCTCCCCGTGCCCCATCTCGCCGAGCGCCTCGACGATCATCGCGACCAGTCCGCCGTGCGCCGCCCGGATCTTCTCCCGGGCCCCGGCGTCCAGCTCGCTGGCCGAGATCGCGACCACGGCCCGGTGGCGCCGGTCACCGACCAGTTCCAGTTGCTTGCGCACATAGGCCTCGACCTTGGCGTCCGGGCGCTCGACGGCGGCCATCGCGGCCTCCACCTCGGCCGCCCAGACCGGGAAGTCGACCGCGCACAGCTCCTCCACGACCGCGGCCCGCGACCGGAAGTACTCGTACACGGAGGACCGCGCGAGACCCGTCCGCTCGGCGAGGGCGGGGAAGGTCAGCGCCTCCGTCCCGCCCTCGGACAGCAGGGAGCGTGCCGCGTCCAGCAGGGCGGCACGCTGCATCGACCGGTGCTCGGCCACAGAGGCCGCTCGAATCCTTGGCACGTCAACCACTTTACGGACGCACCGCCCCGGACGGGAGACGCCGCCCCCGTCCGGCCGAGCGGCGCCCCGGCCGGTCGCGGCGGAACCGGCCGGGTCAACGCCCGAATCCAGCCAGTTTCGCGCGCAGTTGCAACACCGATTTGGTGTGGATCTGGCTGACCCGGCTCTCGGTGACCCCCAGCACATTGCCGATCTCGGCGAGGGTGAGTCCCTCGTAGTAGTAGAGCGTGACGACGGTCTTCTCGCGCTCCGGGAGCGTGTTGATCGCCCGCGCCAGGAACCGGCGCAGTTCCCGGTCCTCGGCCACCTCCACCGGATTGTCGGCGGCGGTGTCCTCCAGCGTGTCCATGAGGCTGAGCCGGTCCCCGCCCTCCCCGCCGACGTGCAGCAGCTCCTCCAGCGCCACCACGTTGGCCAGCGACAACTGGCTGAAGACCGAGTGCAGTTCCTCGACCGCGATACCCATCTCGTCGGCCACCTCCCCCTCGGAGGGGGTCCGCCGCAGCCGGGCCTCCAGCGTGGCGTAGGCCCGCTCCACGTTCCGTGCCTTCTGCCGCACCGACCGCGGGATCCAGTCCAGCGCCCGCAGCTCGTCGATCATCGCGCCCCGGATCCGGGTGATCGCGTACGTCTCGAACTTGATCTCCCGGCCCAGGTCGAACTTCTCGATCGCGTCGATCAGCCCGAACACCCCGGACGACACGAAGTCCGCCTGCTCGACGTTGGGCGGCAGGCCCACGCTCACCCGGCCCGCCACGTACTTCACCAGGGGCGAGTAGTGCAGGATCAGCTGTTCCCGCAGCCGTTCGTCCCCCGTCGTCTTGTACGACCGCCACAGCTCGTCGAGCGTCGAGGGGGCGGGCGGCCGCACGCTGCCACCGTCGCGGGCGGCTGGGGGGACCGCCGCCCGTCCGGGCCCGGAGGTGTGCTGGGGCATTCGTCGCCTTGTGCCGTTCTGCCGTGTTCTGGTGCCGTCTGCGGACTGTCGGTCCGCTGTCTGGATGGCGCCTGTCTGCGTGGGGGTCTACAGGGAAGTCTTCGTGAGCGTAGCGTGACTGAGCTGTCGCGGTGCGCGAAGAGAGCGCCCCCGACGGTGCGCAGATACGTTCCGCTTGACGCTCTCCCGATACATCGTGATCGCACAGCGTGATCACTCGAATACCTCAACTACGGGAATTCCCAAGGGCGTAGGGGTTCCCCCGGACGGCCGAACACGCTCGGTCAGCACGGGTCGCGAGCGGCCCGGGCGGAGATCATCGCCTGGCGTGTCAACTTCCAGCCGTCGTCGTGTCGTTCGACGTAACCGAGTGCTCGAAGCTCGTACAGTCTCGCGATCGCGTCGTCCTGCGAGGTCTGGGCGCGGCGCGCGATCCCGGCGGGCGCCGCACTCCCGCGGGCCGGGAGCGCCGCCAGTACCTGCCGGGCGCCGGGCTCCAGCAGGTCGGTGGGGAGCACCGGGCCGCGCCGGTCTGGGGCCAGCTCGCCCATGTCACCGACCAGCTCGACGACCTCGGCGGCGTCGGTGACGAGGACGGCGTCGCCGCGCAGCAGCTCGTGGACACCGGCGGACAGGGCGCTGGTGGCGGGCCCGGGCACCCCCATGGTGTGCCGGCCCAGCCGCCCGGCCGCCCGGGCCGTGACGAGCGAGCCGCTGCGGTGGGCGGCCTCGACGACGACCGTGCCCCGGGTGAGCGCGGCGATCACCCGGTTGCGCAGGATGAACCTGCTCGGTGTCGGGTGCTCTCCGGGCGGCAGTTCCCCGGCCACCAGTCCCTGTTCGGCGATCCTTCTGATCAGCTCGGCGTGGCCGCGCGGGTAGGGCCGGTCGACGCCGCAGGCCAGCACGGCGACGGTGGCCCCGCCGGCCCCGAGGGCGCCCCGGTGGGCGGCGCCGTCCACGCCGTAGGCCCCGCCGGACACCACCACCCAGCCGCGCTCGGCGAGGCCGGCGGCGAGGGTGGCCGCCATGTGCGCCCCGTACGCGGTGCAGGCCCGGGCACCGACCAGGGCGACGGACCGCAGCGCCCACATCCGCAGGCTGGGCCGGCCCCGCACCCACAGCCCCAGCGGCCGGGCGTCCCCGAGGTCGTCGAGCTGCCCCGGCCACTCGGCCTGCCCCGGCGCGACGAACCGCACCCCCGCCGCCCCGGCGGTGTCCAGGTCACGGCGCGGGTCGGCCCGTTCGGCGCGGGCCCGCAGTCCCGCCCAGCGCCGGTCGGTCACGCCCGGCAGGAGCGGCCCGCCCGTCCGCAGCCGCCGAGCCACCTCCCGGACTCCGTGTTCGCGCACCCAGCGTCCGCCGGTCTCGTCGCCGGGTTCGACGACCCGGGTGAGGAAGACCCGGTCGAGCAGTTCCTCGCCCCACTCTGCTCCGGTCGCCCCGCCCCGCTCCTCGTCCGCGCTCACGTCATCGCCCCGATCGTCATGGGCGTGCCGCGCGGCACGCCGGTGCGCAGTTGCAGGGCCAGGGCCACGTCGCCGGCGTCCGGCCGGTCGTGTCCGACCAGGTCGGCCACGGTCCAGGCGACCCGCAGCACCCGGTCGAGACCGCGGGCGGTGAGGGCGCCCCGGTCCAGGCTGTGTTCCGCCTCGTCGAGCGCGCCGGGCACGGCGTACCAGCGGCGGCGCAGCTCGCGTCCGGGGACTTCGCTGTTGGTGCGCCAGGGGGTGCCGGCGAGGCGGGCCGCGGCCCGTTCCCTGGCCGACCGCACCCGGTCGGCGACCGTGGCGGTGGACTCGCCGGGGGTGCCGCACGCGGCCAGCCCGGCGCGGGTGACGCGGTCCACCTCGACCCGCAGGTCGACCCGGTCCAGCAGCGGTCCGGACAGCCGGGCCTGGTAGCGGCGGATCACCGAGGGCGGGCACTCGCAGAACTGGTCCTTGAGCGAGAAGCGCCCGCAGGGACAGGGGTTGGCGGCGAGCACCATCAGGAACCGGGCGGGGAAGCGCACGACGCCGGCGCTGCGCGCGATGACGACGTGCCCGCTCTCCAGCGGCTGGCGCAGCGCGTCGAGGGCCTGGCTGCTGAATTCTGGGGTTTCGTCCAGAAAAAGCACACCTCGATGCGAGAGCGACACGGCGCCGGGCCGGGCGATGCCCGGGCCGCCGCCGACCAGGGACTGCATGGTCGCGGAGTGGTGCGGTGCGCAGTAGGGGGCGGTGTCGATCAGCGGCCTGCTCATGGGCAGCAGGCCGGCCACCGAGTGCACCGCCGTCACCTCCAGCGACTCCTGGCGGGTGAGCGGGGGCAGGATCGCGGGCAGCCGCTCGGCGAGCATCGTCTTGCCGGCGCCGGGCGGGCCCTCCAGGAACAGGTGGTGGCCGCCGGCCGCGGCGATCTCCACGGCGGTGCGCGCCGCCGGCTGGCCCACCACGTCGGCGAGGTCGTGGTCCTGGTCGGCCGGTCCGGCTCCGTGCATCCCGGTGGCCGGGCCGGTGCCCGGCGCCCGCAGTCCGGACAGCAGGGGGTCGGGCCGGCCCTGCTGCTCGGGTTCCTCGTCCGGCACGGGTTCGTCGGCGAGCACGGCGATCAGCTGGCGCAGGCTGCGCACCCCGAGCACGGAGACGCCGGGCACCAGGGACGCCTCGGCGGCGGCGCTCTCGGGCACCACCACCTGTTCGTACCCGGCGTCCGCGGCGGCCAGCACCGCCGGGAGGATGCCGCGTACCGGCCGGATCCGGCCGTCAAGACCCAGCTCCCCGATCATGACGATGTCGGCGAGCACCCGGGGGTCGATCCGCTCCGCGGCGCCGAGGACGGCCGCCGCCACCGCGATGTCGAATCCGCTGCCGCTCTTGGGCACGGAGGCCGGGCTGAGCCCCACGGTGAGTTTCTTCTGCGGCCACTGGACGCCGGAGTTGACCACCGCGGCCCTGACCCGGTCCCGGCTCTCCGTCAGGCTCTTGTCGGGCAGCCCCACCAGGGTGAAGGCCGCGACGCCGGGTTCCAGGTCGGCCTGGACCTCGACGACCACGCCGTCGACTCCGGCCAGGGCCACCGAGCAGGTACGGGCGAACGCCATCACGCCACCCCCCGCGCGTGCTCGACGACGGGCGCGCCGCGGCGTGGCAGCAGCACACCCACCAGGTCGATGCGGACGCCGCCGGGCGGTGCCCCGCCGTGCGACTGGATCCAGCTCTGGGCCAGGTCGCGCAGCCGCTGCGACTTCTCCGGGGTCACCGCGGCCATCGGGTGCTCGAAGGAGCCGGCCCTGCGGGTCTTCACCTCGCAGACCACCAGGACGTCCCCGTCCCGGGCCACGATGTCGATCTCTCCGGTCCGGCCGCAGCGCCAGTTGCGCTCCACGACCTCCATGCCGGCCTCGGCCAGCCTGCGGGCGGCGAGCGTCTCGCCGTACCTGCCCATCGCACTGCGTGCGTTCATGTCGGCACCACCTCCGGTGCCAACGGTCACCCGGACCGGCCGACCATGTTGATCATGGTGGGTTACTCACCGGTTGTGGAAAACTCCATCACCCCTGCGGGTGTATCGCGGGGCGCGGACCGGGTGCGTCACCCGCCCGGCAGCTCCAGGTCGCTCTTGTTCAGCTCCTCGATGTTCACGTCCTTGAACGTGAGAACCCGGACCTGCTTTACGAAGCGGGCCGGCCGGTACATGTCCCACACCCAGGCGTCCGCCATGGACACCTCGAAGAACACCTCGCCCTGGACCGAGTGCACCTGCATCTCGTAGTCGTTGGTCAGGTAGAAGCGCCGCTCGGTCTCGATCACGTATTTGAACAGACCGACGACGTCTCGATACTCCCGATAGAGCTTCAGCTCCATCTCGGTCTCGTATTTCTCGAGGTCCTCGGCGCTCATGGCATGTTCCCCTTCAGCCGTGCGATCCCACCATTGTGCGCCAGGTCCGTGAGCCGCTAGACGATTTCGGTGTCAAGGGTCACCGGCCCGGCCGGTGGACCCTCGTCGAGCAGCGTGCGCAGCAGCTCGGCGAGTCTGGTCGGATACACCGTCTCATGGGCCCGGTCCAGTTCCCGGCACGTCCACCAGCGTGCTCCGGCCACGCTGCGCCGCTCCAGCTCGGTCAGTGCGGTGGCGGCGGTCGCCGTCTGGGTGGTGCGGGCCAGGTAGTACCACTCGTCCTGGTCCCAGCGGCGGCCGGCGAACGGGAAGGAGCAGCGGCGCCGCCACAGCACCGGTCCGAGGTCGACCTCGGTGATGCCGGTCTCCTCGGCGAGTTCCCTGCGGGCGGCCTGCTCGCGGGTCTCGTCGCCCTCGACGCCGCCGCCCGGGGTGAACCACCAGTCGTCGGCGGGATCGTCCGGCTCGTGGCCGTGCAGCAGCAGGATCCGGTCCGCGGGGTCGAGGAGCACGATCCGGGCCACCTTGCGCAGGCCGCCGGTGTAGGTGTCCGGGGCGGGCACCGGCAGGCCCGGGCCCTCGGCCGCGGGGCCCGCCTCAGCCGGCATCGGCCGGCCCCGTCCGGGCCCGGGAGCGGGCCGCCCGCTTGGCCACCGGCCCGTACGCGGCCCCGGCGAGGATCAGCACCACCCCGCCGGTCACCGCCCACATGACGAGGCGCAGCGGCCCTGGTTCGGACAGGGCGCCGAGTTCGGCGAAGCCGGTCGGACGGGGCAGCATGCCGTCCAGCGGCCAGACCACGGCGTCCACCCGGGCGTCCACGGCGGAGCGGGCCACGGTGCCGCCGGCCGCGTCGGTCAGGTGGGCGGTGGAGTCCAGTGAGGTGCGGCGTTCGTCGCCGAGCAGGAACAGGCGTCCCGCGGGGACGGTGACACCGGCGAAGTGGCTGCTCTCGGCCGCCGTTCCGGCCGGCAGGTACGGCTCGGCAATCTCCTTGCCGTTGACCTTCAGCTTGCCGTCCTGGCAGCAGGAGACGGTGTCGCCGCCGACCGCGACCACCCGCTTGACCATGGGGGCGTTGGCCCAGGCCGCGTCCTTGAAGACGACCACGTCGCCGCGGCGCACCTCGCTGCCGTCGACGCGCTGCGCCAGTATCCGGTCGCCGACGCCGATGGTCGGGGTCATCGAGTCGGTGGGCACGGTGTACGGCCGGTAGACCACCGCTGCCCAGCCGAACCCGCCGAGGAACAGCACCAGACCCAGCGCGACGGCCAGTCCGGACAGTCTCTGCCCGGTCCGGCCGCCCGCCGGGCTCGTGGTCGTGGCGCCCCCGCGCGGGGCCGTACCTGTCGTGCTCTCGCCACCCATGGATCCGCACCCTACCCGGCGGTACCCGGGGAGGTCAGCCCCGGCAGCCCCCGTGGAGCCGGCCCCGTGGATCCCCGGGAGCGGGTGTCCCTCAGCGCGTCCCGCCGACGTGCGCCCGCCGACGCCGCCACAGGACGAACGGCACGGCCCCGGCGAGGGCCAGGCCCTGGGGTGCCACCGACAGGGCACCGGCCGCCGACGACTGGTCGTTCAGCGCGCTCTGGTCGAAGGTGTCCGGCACCGGCAGCGTGCTCCAGTGGTTGACCGGCCAGGCGACGACGATGGCGCGCCCGATGACCTCGTCCACCGGGACCATGCCGTTGTTCTTGTCGGACGCGTTGTACCGGGAGTCCCGCGAGTTCTGCCGGTGGTCGCCCATCACCCAGAGGTAGCCCTCGGGCACCTTGACCTTGAACTGGCCGCCCTGGTCGTCGACGCTGCACGGGGTGTTGCCGGCGTAGACGTACGACGACTCGTCCAGCGCCGTGCCGTTGACCTTGAGCGGGCCGGTCCCGTTGCACTCGACGGTGTCGCCGCCGACGCCGACGACCCGCTTGATCAGGTCCTTCTCCTCCGCGGACGGCATCAGGCCGACCCAGCTGAGGACCGTCTGGAGGGCGTTCGGCTCGGCCACCGGCTCGCCGGCCAGCCAGTCGGCCGGGTCGTGGAAGACGACGACCTCGCCGCGCTCGGGCTCGGAGCCGAACCAGGGCGTGAGCTTGTCGACCAGCACCCGGTCACCCATGGTGAGGGTGTTCTGCATCGACGCGGAGGGGATCGAGAAGGCCTGCACCAGGAACGTCTTGATCACCAGCGCGAGCACCAGCGCGATGACGATCAGGATGGGCAGCTCCTTCCAGAAGGAGCGCTGTTTCCTGGCCGGTTTGGCGGGCGGGGGCGACTCGCCGCCCGGCCGCCGGCCACCGATCCCGTTCGGGCCGTGCGGACCGCCCGGGCCGTCCGTCACCGCGCCGCCGTCCGGGTCCGGCCCGGCGTCACTCCGGGGGTCCGGGGCACCGTCCGCCGTCGGGGGGGCCGCATCCACGGGGCGCCCGCGGTCCTCCTCGCCACCGTGTCCGGACCGTGCGCCCACCGCCACATCCCCCACGCCAACTCCTTACTCCGTGCCGCCGCCTGCCCCGCGCGCGGTGCAGGCCCACCACTCCCATAACGAGCGGGAGTTCCGCAGGGCTCGGGAGCTGGATCATCTCGTTCGAATCTTCGGGGGCCACACTATGCGACCGGGCGGGGGCGGCGGTCGTTCCGGCGCCCGCGTCGGCCACGGAGGCGAAGGTCTTCGGCTCCTCCAGGGTGCTCCAGTGCCCGAACGGCCAGGCGATCACCATGGCCCGGCCGACCACCTCGTCCACGGAGACCGTGCCGGAGTCGGTGTCCTGGTGGTAGCGGGAGTCGGCGGAGTTGGCCCGGTGGTCGCCCATCACCCACAGCCGGCCCTCGGGGACGGTCACGTCGAACCGGGTGTCGGACGGGGTGTTGCCGGGATAGAGGTAGTCGTCCTCCTCCAGGGGCACGCCGTTGACCGTGATCCGGCCCTGGGTGTCGCAGCACTTGACCCGGTCGCCGCCGACTCCGACGACCCGTTTGATCAGGTCCTTCTCGTCGTCGGACGGCAGCAGGCCGATGAAGACCAGGGCCTCCTTGACCTGCTTGACGACAACGGGGTCGTCCTTCGTACTGGTCTGCTCGTCCTGGAGCCAGCCGCCGGGGTCGCGGAAGACCACCACGTCCCCGCGCTCGGGCTCGGAGCCGAACCAGGGGGTCAGCTTGTCCACCAGTACCCGGTCGCCGATCCGGATGGTCTGCTCCATCGAGCCCGACGGGATCACGAAGGCCTGCACCAGGAATGTCTTCAGCACCAGCGCTATCACCACGGCGACCCCGACCAGGAGCGGTATCTCCTTGACGGCGCCGCGCCGGCGGCGCCGCTTGACCTTGCGCTGGAGCTTGCGCCGCTCGGCCCGGCTGCGGCCGCCGCCGGACCGGCCGGCCGGTCGCCGGGAGCCGGTCGGCAGCAGGTCCTCGGCGGGGCTGCTGGGCGCCCCGCGGGGCTTGCCGCGGCTACCCATCCGCGTGCTCGCCGTCGGGTACCCGGGCGTAGGCACCGGGCCGGTCGAAGCCGGTGAGGTGGCCGAAGGGCCAGACGATCCAGTCGGCGCGGCCGATCACGTCGTCCACCGGGACCATGCCGCCGCCGGGTGAGCCGAGGTGGTCGCGGGAGTCGCTGGAGTTCGCGCGGTGGTCGCCGAGGACGAAGAGGGTGCCGTCCGGCACCTCGACGTCGAAGCGGACCGTGGAGGGGCTGTTCCCGGGGTACAGGAAGGCCGACTCGTCGACCGACCGGCCGTTCACCTGGACCCTCCCCTTCTCGTCGCAGCAGACCACGTGGTCCCCTCCCACGCCCACGACCCGTTTGATGTAGTCACCGGTGCCGAAGGTCCCGGTGCCGTCGAACACCACGATGTCGCCCCGCTGCGGCCCGGCACCGAAACGGTACGCCAACTTGTTTACGAGAACGCGGTCGCCGATCCTCAATCCGCGCTCCATGGAACCGCTGGGAATGCGGAACGGCTGGAGCACGAAGGCGGAGAGCAGCAGCAGGAACACCAGGCAGACCAGCAGGGTCAGGGTGATCCGTCCGCCGGGCACCCAGCCGGCGACGGTGGCCGGATACGCGGAACGCGACCGTCCCTCCCGGGCCGCCGCGTCCGGGCGGTGCCCGGGTTCGCAGGGGTGGGAGGAGCGGTCGCGCTCCGTCGGCTGTGCTTCGGTGTCCATCGGGGCCAGATGTTATCCGGCTCCGGTAAGAGCCCTGTCAGGCAAGGCCCTCGTCAGCGCGCTCAGCTGTCGCGCTTCTCCTTGATCTTCGCGGCCTTGCCGCGCAGCTCGCGCAGGTAGTACAGCTTGGCGCGACGGACGTCACCGCGGGTGACCAGTTCGATCTTCTCGACGATCGGGGTGTGCACCGGGAAGGTGCGCTCGACGCCGACGGAGAAGGAGACCTTGCGGACCGTGAAGGTCTCGCGCACGCCGGAACCCTGGCGGCGGATCACGACGCCCTTGAACTGCTGCACACGGGAGCGGTTGCCCTCGATGACGCGGACGTGCACGTTGACCGTGTCGCCCGGGCGGAAGGCCGGGATGTCGGTGCGCAGCGACGCGGCGTCGACGGTGTCGAGCAGGTGGGACATTTCGTCTGCTTTCCTCGCTGATGCCACAGGTCATCAGCGGAAACTAGGTATTTCGATGAGTGAGTGCCGTGCGAGCCGGGCGGGCGTCGTCTCCCCCTGTGGCAGGGGCGCACGCCGGTCGGGCGCACAACAGCCGCCTATTCTTCCACGCCGGGCGCCTTGCGCCAAAATCGGCCGTACGGCTCCCCGGCCGGGTCCGGTTCCCAGCCCAGGATGGAGAGCATCTCCCGGTCCTTCTTGTCGAAGCCCTCGGGGTCGGCGGCCTCGATCAGGTCGGGCCGGTGGGCGGTGGTGCGCTTCAGCGCCTCGTCGCGGCGCCAGCGGGCGATCTTCCCGTGGTGGCCGCTGAGCAGCACGTCCGGGATCTCCCGGCCGCGCCAGTCCGGCGGCTTGGTGTACACGGGGCCTTCCAGGAGGTTCGCCATCGCGCCGGGCGCGAAGGAGTCGTCCTGGTGCGACTCGGCGTTCCCCAGCACCCCGGGCAGCAGCCGGGCCACCGCCTCGGTGACGACCAGGACGGCCGCCTCGCCGCCGGCCAGCACGTAGTCGCCGATGGACACCTCGTAGACGTCCATCCGGGTCGCGTACTCGTCGATGACGCGGCGGTCGATGCCCTCGTAGCGGGCGGGGGTGAAGACCAGCCAGGGGCGCTCGGAGAGGTGGACGGCGAGTTCCTGGGTGAAGGGCCGGCCGCTGGGCGTGGGCACGATCAGGGCGGGCGCGCGGGAGCCGGTCTCGTAGCCGTCGGCGAGCACGGTGTCCAGGGCGTCGCCCCAGGGCCCGGTCTTCATCACCATGCCGGGACCGCCACCGTAGGGGGTGTCGTCGACGGTGTTGTGCCGGTCGTACGTCCAGGCGCGCAGGTCGTGCACATGGACGTCGAGCTGGCCGCGCGCGCGTGCCTTGCCGACCAGGGAGACGTTCAGCGGTTCCAGGTACTCGGGGAAGATCGTGACGACGTCGAGCCTCATCACGACTCCTGCGCGGACGCGTCGCGCGACGAGGCGATCTCGGCCCGGTCGTCGATCAGGCCGGGCGGCGGATCGATGACGGCCCGCTGCTGCTCCAGGTCGATCTCGGTGACGATCTCGGAGACGAACGGCACGTACACCTCGCTGCCGTCCGGCCGCTCCACCACGAACAGGTCCTGGGTCGGCAGGTGGGAGATCTCGGTGATCCGGCCGACCCCGGTGCCGTCGGTGAGGACCACGTCGAGGTCCATCAGCTGGTGGTCGTAGTACTCGTCCTCCTCCTCGGGCAGCTCGGCGGGGTCGACCTCGGCGATCAGGAGGGTGTTGCGCAACGCCTCGGCGCCGGTGCGGTCGGTGACGCCCTCGAAGCGCAGCAGGAGCCGGCCGCTGTGCACGCGGCCGGTGGCGATGGTGAGCGGCCCGGTGGCGGCGGGGTCGGTGGCCAGCACGGCGCCGGGCGCGAGCCGCAGCTCCGGTTCGTCGGTGCGGACCTCCACGGTGACCTCGCCCTTGATGCCGTGGGCGCGGCCGATGCGAGCGACTACCAGCTGCACGGTGCTTGATCTCCTGTCGGAACTGCGGCGAGCCGGGGGCGGCTCGGGACGACTGCGGCGGCGTGCGGCCAGGGGCCGGGGCCGTACCAGGACCACCACCGCGGTGACGGCTTTCGCGCATACGACTGCGGGCCGGGGACGGCCGATGAGCGGCCTTCCCCGGCCCGAGCCGGTGCTGCGTTGCGCGACGTCAGCGGACGTGGTCCACGTCGACGAGGTCGACACGGATGCCGCGGCCGCCGATGGCGCCCACGACGGTGCGCAGGGCGCGTGCGGTGCGGCCGTTGCGGCCGATCACCTTGCCGAGGTCGTCGGGGTGCACCCGGACCTCGAGCACCCGTCCGCGGCGCAGGTCGCGCGAGGCGACCTGCACATCGTCAGGGTTGTCGACGATGCCCTTCACGAGGTGCTCGAGAGCCTCCTCGAGCATGCTCAGGCCTCGGACGAGGCGGACTCGGCGGCAGCCTCGTCCTTCTTGTCGGCCTTCTTCTTCTGGGTGATGGCCTCACCCTTGCCGTCGTCCTCGCCACCGAACGCCTCGAAGGACGGACGGGCCGGCTTCTCGGCGGCCACCAGCAGCGGAGCCGGGGCGGGCTCGCCCTTGAACTTCTGCCAGTCGCCGGTCTTCTTGAGGATGGCGAGCACGGGCTCGGTCGGCTGGGCGCCGACACCGAGCCAGTACGCCACACGCTCGGCGTCGACCTCCATCACCGACGGGTTGTACGTCGGGTGGTACTTGCCGATCTCCTCGATGGCCCGGCCGTCACGGCGGGTACGGGAGTCGGCGACGACGATGCGGTAGTGAGGCGAACGGATCTTGCCCAGACGCTTCAGCTTGATCTTGACTGCCACGGGAGTGGGTTCTCCTGGAATTGACGTGGGTTGGGCACGGCGGAGATGCCGCGTGGGGTTGCGGTACCCGAGTGCCCGACGGACGCGTCAGCCGGAGGAGAGAGGGGTCCTGTGCGGCTGTCGAGTACAGCTAGCCATTGTGCCACACCCGGCGGGGCGCTTCCGGCCACGGGGGGACGGCCGGAAGCACCCGGCGTTCTCAACCCGCCGCGGCGCCCACCACCTCCGGGATCCGGAACGGCTTGCCGCAGCCGCCGCAGACGATCGGGGCCTGGGCGAGGACGGACGGGACGACCCGTACGTTGCGCCCGCAGTCGCAGACCGCCTTGACCCGCACACCGCCCCCGGAGGAGCCGTGCCGGGCGGCCGGGCCGCGGAAGGTACGGACGGAGTCGGTCGCGGTCGCCGCCGTGTGCGCCTTCAGTGCGCGCTGGAGGCGCTCGATCGTCGGGCGGTAGCGGCGCTTGGCGTCGGGAGTGAGCGTGACCAGGGAGAAACCGCTGCTCGGGTGCGGCTCCTCCGGATGGTCCAGGCCCAGCTCCTCGGCGATCGCGAGGAATCTGCGGTTGTGGTAACGGCCGGCACGGGATGTGTCGCGGACGCCGCGCGCGGCGGCGACGCCGTGGACTGCCTCATGGAGCAGTCGTTCGAAGGAGAGCTCGTGCCCGCAGGCGGACGACGACTCTCCGATCAGGGACTCGGGCGCGGCAAGATCGGGCAGCTCGGGGTGGTGCCGCTGAATATCGGCCCACGCCTGCGCCAGCTCTGCGGCGAGAACAGGTGGTGTCGTGCTCACGTAATGGCAACGAGCCGGGGTGCCCCTGTGTTCCTATTCCGGGGCATCCCAAATAATTTGCTCGTACCCGTCAGTATCCGTTGATGCGTTACGACGACGACGGGTGCGCTGATCTGCGGAGAAGCCTCACAGCTCATACCAAGGTGGTGCGTAGCCCACCGTACGCACCGGCGGGTAGGCCGCGTCCAGGTGCCGGGGTGCGTGGGGTGTGCGCGGGCGCAAGAGACCTTTCGGCCGCCCTCGCGCCGGAGGGGTGTCCCTCAGTATGCCCGGGCGATGACGGTCAAGTTACCTGGTGCGTCACCGGCGTTCGGCACCGCCCCCGACCGCCGGCCGGACACCGTGCGCCGCCCGGCCGCCGGTCGCCGCTCGTGGACCTTGACCGGAATCGTCCCGTCGACGCGCCGCGGTGCCTTTCGGTTACCGGAATGTGAAATCTCGCCATGTTCCCGGGGATCGGGCCAAACCGGGGCCCTCTACCACTGGACGCCACGGCGAGCCCGGAGTTTCCTGGCATACGGGGGGAGCGCGAGCGCAACTCACGGGGGCCTGTATGCGAAGCGATTCGGCACAGCGGCAACTCTCGGCGATTGGGGCGCTTACCTATGACACCTACGCTCGTGCGGCAGAACCTGCCTCACGCGGGTCCGAAACCCCGCGTGGACCTGCGTGCACGCGCGCGTGACTGGTCCGAGATCCAGGAGCGGATGCTCGTACCGCTCTACGAGGCCGTCCACGAGCGGCTGGCGGTGGGGTCCGGCACCCGGCTGCTCGGCCTGGGCTGCGGCTCCGGACTGGCCCTGCTGATGGCCGCCTCCCGGGGTGCGGCGGTCACCGGTGTGGACGCCGGCCGGGCCGAGCGGCTGGCCCTCGCGCGCGACCGGCTGCTGCCGCGGGCGTGGGCGGCGCCGGCCCCCGGCGGCGCCCACCTGGTCGACGGCTCGCCCCGGGACGTGCGGCACGCGCGCGTACCGGCGTTCGGCCTGGTGACGGCGTTCGAACCCATCGGCTGCCTCGCGGGCGACGCGGAGGACCTGGTCGGACTGCTCGCGGAGGCGGCCCCGCTCGCCGAGCGCGGGGCGTCCGTGGTGCTGGCCGGCTGGGGGCCGCCGGAGCGCTGCGCCACCTCGTCCGTGCTGCGGGTCGCCACCAAGCTCGCGGAGCCGCTGCGCAGTCCGGGCGGCTGGCGGCCCGCCCGCCGGGACGACCTGGAGGAGGTCGCCCAGCGGGCCGGCCTGGTCCCGGACGGCTCGGGCCGGGTGGCCTGCCCCTTCGGGTACGCCGACGCCGACAGCGCGCTGCGCGGCCTGCTGTCGACCGGCCTGTTCGACGCGGCGATCGGCGCGACCGACCAGGCGCAGGTGGACAAGGAGGTCAAGGAGGCGCTCCATCCGCACCAGCGGGCGGACGGCACGGTGTGGATGCCGAACGTCTTCAGGTACCTGATCGCCCGCGTCCCCTGAGCGTCAGCTCTCCTTGTCCCGGACCGGACGGGTGATCCCGGCGATCCGGTAGGCGTCCGGCTCGTCCAGCGTCTCGCTCGCCAGCAGCGCCTCGGCCAGCGCGTCGAGCTGCCCGCGGTGGTCGCGCAGCTTGCGGCAGGCCTCCTGGTAGCAGGCGTCGGCGACCCGCCGCATCTCGCCGTCGATGGCGTCCAGGGTCCCCGGGGCGGCCGCCAGTCCGTACGCCTGCTGGGCATCGTCCGGCAGCGCGGACAGGCGGCCCACCTGCTCGCTCATGCCCCAGCGGCCGACCATGCCGCGCGCGATCCGGGTGACCTGCTCCAGGTCGCTCTCCGAGCCGGTGGTGATGACGCCGTAGACGACGTGTTCGGCGGCCATGCCGCCGAGTGCGCCGATGATCCGGCCGCGCAGGTACTCCTCGGTGTACGCGTACTTGTCCGAGTCCGGCGTCGACAGCGTGACGCCGAGCGCCCGGCCGCGCGGCACGATGGTGATCTTGCGGACCGGGTCGGCGCCGGGCTGGAGCATGCCAAGCAGCGCGTGCCCGCTCTCGTGGTAGGCGGTGCGCCGCCGCTCCTCCTCGGGCATCACCAGCGGCCGTTCCGCGCCGAGCTGCACCTTCTCCAGGGCGTCGGACAGGTCGGTGCGCGTCACCCGGTCCTGCTGCCGCTTGACGGCGAGCAGGGCGGCCTCGTTGGCCAGGTTGGCGAGTTCGGCGCCGGTCATGCCCGGGGTGGTGCGGGCCACCTGCTCCAGGTCCACGTCGGCGGCGAGCGGGATCTCGCGGGTGTGGATGCGCAGGATGGCCGCCCGGCCGGCGCGGTCGGGCGGCGCGACGGTGACCACCCGGTCGAAGCGGCCGGGGCGGGTCAGGGCCGGGTCGAGGATGTCGGCGCGGTTGGTGGCGGCGACGACGATCACGCCCTCGGCGCCGGAGAAGCCGTCCATCTCGGTGAGGATCTGGTTCAGCGTCTGCTCGCGCTCGTCGTGGCCGCCCATGCCGGAGCCGCCGGCCCGGGCCCGGCCGATGGTGTCGATCTCGTCGATGAAGATGATCGACGGCGCCACCTTGCGCGCCTCGGCGAACAGCTCCCGCACCCGGGAGGCGCCCACCCCGACGATCATCTCGATGAACTCGGAGGCCGAGGCCGAGAAGAACGGCACCCCCGCCTCCCCCGCGACCGCCCGCGCCAGCAGCGTCTTGCCGGTGCCGGGCGGCCCGGACAGCAGTACGCCCCGGGGCATCTTGGCGCCCATCCTGCGGTAGGCGTCCGGGTTCTTCAGGAAGTCGACGACATCGCTCAGCTCGCCCTCCACCTCGTCGATGCCGGCCACGTCCGCGAAGGTGGTGCGCTCCTGGCCGGGCTCCAGCTCGACCGGCCTGGGCGGCGCCTTGCGGCCCAGCATGCCGCCCGCGCCGCCGCCCAGCGCCCCGCGCATCCGCCGCGCGACGAACACCCACAGCACGACGATGATCAGCATCGGCGCCAGCGAGATCAGCAGGTTGGCGAGGGTACTGCGGTGCTGGACGACCGGTTCGGCGGTCACCGTGACGTTGTTCTTGGTCAGCTCCGCCCACAACTGGTCGTCCGCGAACGTCGGCCGTTCGGTCTGGAACTTGGTGTACGTCCCGTCGCCCTCGGGGTTGTCCCGCTTCTTCCGCAGCTGCCCCTGGATCGCGTCGCCCTTGGCGTAGATCTTGCTGACGTTGCCCTCGTCGACCTGCTTGCTGAACTCCGTGTAGGAGATGGCCGGCTCGTCGCCGCCGTCGAAGAACGACAGCACCAGGTTGGCGATGAGATAGACGACCAGCGCGGTCAGCACCAGGCTCCACCAGCCCCCGCGCGGCCGCCGGCCGCCGCCGGACCGCTTCGGCGGCTCGTCGGGCGTGCCCTCGGTACGCCAGGGCGGCTCGGCGGCCTTGCGCGGCGGGGAGGGATTGGTCATACCCGGACGTTACGACAGGAAAGCCGCGTACGCCCGTGCGTGTACGTCACCGGGGGCACCCCCCGATGACGTACGTACGGCGGACCGTCAGCCCATGAACTTCTTGAACTCGTCCGGCAGCTCGAAGTCCTTGCCGCCCTGCTGCGGCAGGTTGAACGCGCCGCCGTTCTCCGCGGCGGCGGCGCGGCGGGCCGCCTCCTCCTGCTCCTGCTGCTTGCGCTTCATCGGGTTGCCGGAGCGCTGCTTGCCCTTGGCCTTCTTCTGCTGCTTCTTCTGCCGGCCCGGACCGCCGCCCATGCCCGGCATCCCCGGCATGCCGGGCATCCCGCCGCCCTGGGCCATCCGGGACATCATCTTGCGGGCTTCGAAGAACCGCTCGACCAGGTTCTTCACCGCGCTGACGTCGACCCCGGAGCCCTTGGCGATCCGGGCCCGGCGCGAGCCGTTGATGATCGTCGGCTCCTGGCGCTCGGCCGGGGTCATCGACTTGATGATGGCGGCCGTGCGGTCCACGTCCCGCTCGTCCAGGTTGTTGATCTGGTCCTTGATCTGCCCCATGCCGGGCAGCATGCCGAGCAGCTTGGAGATGCTGCCCATCTTCCTGACCTGCTCCATCTGGGCCAGGAAGTCGTCCAGGGTGAAGTCCTGGCCCTTCTTGGACGCCAGCTTGGAGGCCATCTTCTCGGCCTCTTCCTGACTGAACGTCTTCTCCGCCTGCTCGATCAGGGTGAGCAGGTCACCCATGTCGAGGATGCGGGAGGCCATCCGGTCCGGGTGGAAGGCGTCGAAGTCGTCCAGCTTCTCGCCGTTGGAGGCGAACATGATCGGCTTGCCGGTCACCGAGGCGATCGACAGGGCGGCGCCGCCGCGGGCGTCGCCGTCCAGCTTGGAGAGGACCACGCCGTCGAAGCCGACGCCGTCGCGGAACGCCTCGGCGGTGTTGACGGCGTCCTGGCCGATCATCGCGTCGACGACGAAGAGGATCTCGTCGGGACGGACGGCGTCCCTGATGTCCGCGGCCTGCCGCATCAGCTCGGCGTCGATGCCGAGGCGGCCGGCGGTGTCGACGATGACGATGTCGTGCACCTTGGCCTTGGCGAACTCGATGGAGTCCTTTGCGACCTTGACCGGGTCACCGACGCCGTTGCCCGGCTCGGGGGCGTAGACCGCGACGGCGGCCCGCTCGGCGACGACGCTGAGCTGGTTGACGGCGTTGGGGCGCTGGAGGTCGGCGGCGACCAGCAGCGGCGAGTGGCCCTGCCCCTTCAGCCAGTGGCCGAGCTTGCCCGCGAGGGTGGTCTTGCCGGCGCCCTGGAGACCGGCCAGCATGATCACGGTGGGCGGGTTCTTGGCGAACCGGAGGCGGCGGGTCTCGCCGCCGAGGATCGTGACCAGTTCCTCGTTGACGATCTTGATGATCTGCTGGGCCGGGTTGAGGGCCTTGGAGACCTCGGCACCGAGGGCGCGTTCCTTGACGTTCTTGATGAACGCGCGGACGACGGGGAGGGCGACGTCGGCTTCGAGGAGCGCGATGCGGATCTCGCGTGCCGTGGCGTCGATGTCCGCCTCGCTGAGGCGCCCCTTGCCGCGGAGGTTTTTGAAAGTCGCGCTGAGGCGGTCGGAGAGGGTATCGAACACGGTGGCGTCGGTCCTCGGGGTCGGAGTCGTTGTGGGCTGCTCTCCAGAGTATCCGGCCCCGGGAGCAATTCGTCCCCGCCCGCTGGGTACAGCGGACGGGGACGAGAACCCCGCACCAGCGGGGACAACGCCTTGCGGACCTCGGCGCCGAGCGAACGCTCCGGATCATCGCCGCACCGGCGGGGTCGCCCGGTTGAACGCGCGGGACGCCGCGGGTCACCCGCGCAGCAGTTCCTCCAGCTTCCGTGCCACCGACACCGCCTCCCCCTCCGGCAGCGGAGCGCCCGTCGCTCCGGTGACGTAGAAGGCGTCGACGGCGTTCGATCCCAGGGTCGACGCGTGGGCGCTGCGGACCCGTACGCCCGCCTCCTCCAGGGCCCGGCCGATGCGGAACAGCAGCCCGGGGGCGTCCTGGGCGCGGACCTCGATGACCGTCGCGGAGCGGGAGGCGGCCGGGGCGACCGTCACCCGGGGCGGGGGCGCGATCACGCCCCGGCGGCGCGGGTAGGCGGCGTCGCGCTCGGCGAGCCGGGCGGCGATGTCCAGGGAGCCGTCCAGCGCCCGGACCAGGTCGGCGCGGAGCCGGGCGGCCTGCGGCAGCGAGCCGTACTCGGCGGCGACCCGCCAGTCCAGCAGCAGCGCGGAGCCGTCCACGCCGTCCGGCAGCGGCAGGGAGCGCAGCTCGGCGGTGCGCACGGTCAGCCGGTGCATGGCCAGGATGCCGGCCACGGCGGGCAGCACGCCGGTCTGGTCGGGGACGGCGATCAGCAGTTCCACGCCGAGCGGTTCGTGCGCGCCCGTCTGTTCGTCCTCCGCCTCGGCCGGTGCCTCGGTCTGCGCCCGCAGCGACAGCACCGGGCCGCCGGTGCGGAACGCCTCCAGGGCGAGCCGCTCCTGCTCGGCGGTGGGCGCGGCGGCCTCCGGGTCCTCCATCAGGTCTCCGGAGAGCACCGCCGCGACCCGCCCGACCAGGTCGGCGACGAGCGAGCCGCGCCAGGCGGACCAGGCGGCCGGGCCGGTGGCCAGGGCGTCCGCCTCGGTGAGGGCGTGCAGCAGTTCCAGGGTGCTCTGGCTGCCGACCGCCTCGGCGACCGCGCGCACGGTGGCCGGGTCGTCCAGGTCGCGCCGGGTGGCGGTCTCCACCAGCAGCAGGTGGTGGCGGACCAGGGTGGCGAGGACGGCGGCGTCGGCGTGGTCGAAGCCGATGCGGACGGCCACGTCCTTGGTGATGATCTCGCCGGCCACCGAGTGGTCGCCGGGCCAGCCCTTGCCGATGTCGTGCAGCAGGGCGGCGACCAGGAGCAGGTCGGGGCGGTGCACCCGGCGGGTGAACGAGGCGGCGCGCACCGCCGTCTCGATGAGGTGCCGGTCGACGGTCCACACGTGCACGGCGTTGCGCTGCGGGCGGCAGCGCACCCGCTCCCAGTCGGGCAGCAGCCGGGTGATCAGCCCCTCGGCCTCCAGCGCTTCCCAGACCTCGACGGTGGGCCGGCCGGAGCCGAGCAGGGTGACGAGCTGCTCGCGGGCCTCGGCGGGCCAGGGCGAGGGCAGCGGGCGCACGGTGGCGGCGAGGCGGCGCACGGCGTGCAGGGAGAGCGGGAGACCGGCCTGCGCGGCGGCGGCCGCGGCGCGCAGCGGGAGTACGGGGTCGCGTTCGGGGCGGGCGGCGCGGGCGAGCCCCACCTCGCCGTCCTGCTCGACGACGCCCTCGGCGAGCGGGGAGCGCTCGGGGGCGGGTTTGCCGCCGCCCAGCATGGCGCGCAGCCGGGGTCGTACCGACCGCGCGCGCAGCACGCGCCCCACCTCGCGCCAGGTGACGTCGCTGGCGTAGGAGACGAGGCGGGCGGACTCGTACACCTGCCGGAGCAGGGTGTCGGCGTCGAGGAGGCCGAGTTCGGCGGCGACCTGGTCCTGTTCCTGGAGGGCGAGCCGGTCGGTGGCGCGGCCGGTCACCAGGTGCAGGGCGTCGCGGACGTCGAGGAGCCGGCGGCGGGCCTCGGCCAGGCCCTCGCGGGGGGCGTCGGCGAGCCAGGAGGCGGCGACGGCGCGCAGCGCGGTGGCGTCGCGCAGTCCGCCGCGGGCCTCCTTGAGGTCGGGTTCCAGGAGGTACTGGAGCTCGCCCTGGCGTTCGGCGCGCTCGGCGCACAGTTCCTGGAGTTCGGGCAGGCGCTTGGGGGCCTGGTTGCGCCAGTCGGCGAGGATCGTCGTGCGCAGGGCGGCGGTCAGGCCGAGGTCGCCGGCGAGGTGCCGGGCGTCCAGCAGGCCGAGGTGGACCTTGAGGTCCTCGCCGGCCGTTTTGCGGGCCTCGGCGGGCGTGCGGACCGAGTGGTCGAGGGCGAGGCCGAGGTCCCAGACCGGGTACCAGAGGCGGTCGGCGAGGGCGGCGACCGCCTTGTCGTCGCCGCCGTCGTGCAGCAGGAGCAGGTCGAGGTCGCTGCGCGGGGACAGTTCGCCGCGGCCGTAGCCGCCGACGGCGACCAGCGCCACGCCCCGCAGGCCCAGTCCCTCGGCGCCGGAGTCGAAGAGGCCGGTGAGCCAGTCGTCCGTCAGTTCGGAGAGGGCGGAACGGCGCGGCGGCCCGGACCGCGCCCCCTCGGTGAGGAGGCGCAGCCGGGCCGCCGCGTAGCCGCTGGGTCCCGAGTCCTCTGCTTCTTTCGTCACGTCCGTACTCGTCACCCAGCGACTCCTGTTCGTCTGTCGTGTCAGAGGCGACCGGGTCAGAGCGCGTCCGGGCCGCGCTCGCCGGTGCGCACCCGCACGGCCGTCTCGACGGGGACCGCCCAGACCTTGCCGTCACCGATCTTGCCGGTCCGGGCCGCCTTGACGACGACCTCGATGAGCTGTTCGGCGTCGTCGTCCTCGACCAGCACCTCGATGCGGATCTTGGGCACCAGGTCGACGGTGTACTCGGCGCCCCGGTAGACCTCGGTGTGGCCGCGCTGCCGGCCGTAGCCGCTGGCCTCGGTGACGGTCAGGCCCTGCACTCCGAAGGTCTGGAGGGCTTCCTTGATCTCGTCGAGCCGGTGCGGCTTGACGACGGCGGTGATGAGCTTCATGCGTCCACCTTCTTGCTCTCGGCGCCGGCGACGGGGGCGGGGGCGGCGGCCGTGCGGGCGGCACCGCCGCCGGCGCCGCTGAAGTCGTATGCGGTCTCGGCGTGCTCGGCCTGGTCGATGCCGGCCACCTCGGCGTCCTCGGAGACCCGCATGCCGATGGTCTTGTCGAGCAGGAAGGCGAGGACCGCGGAGACCACCAGGGAGTAGGCGAGGACGCCGAAGACACCGGCGCACTGCTTCCAGAACTGGTCGAGGCCGCCGCCGTAGAAGAGGCCCGCGACGTCGGACTGGCCCTTGCCGGTGGCGAAGAAGCCGATCAGCAGGGAGCCGAGGACACCGCCGACGAGGTGGACGCCGACGACGTCGAGGGAGTCGTCGTAGCCGAACTTGTACTTGAGGCCGACCGCCATGGCGCAGACCACACCGGCGATCAGGCCGATGGCGATGGCGCCGAGCGGGGAGATCGCCCCGCCGGACGGGGTGATGGCGACCAGGCCGGAGACCGCGCCGGAGGCGGCGCCGAGGGTGGTGAAGGCGCCGTGCCGGATCTTCTCGTAGGCGAGCCAGCCGAGGATCGCGGCGGCGGTGGCGACCTGGGTGTTGACGAACATCAGCGCGCCGACGCCGTCGTCGTTGCCGAGCCAGGAGCCGGCGTTGAACCCGAACCAGCCGAACCACAGCAGACCGGCGCCGAGCATGACCAGCGGCAGGCTGTGCGGGCGCATCGGGTCCTTCTTGAAGCCGACCCGCTTGCCGATGACGAGGATCACGCCGAGCGCCGCGGCGCCGGCGTTGATGTGCACGGCGGTACCGCCGGCGAAGTCGATCACGCCCAGTTCGAAGGCCCAGCCGCCCGCGCCCCAGACCCAGTGGGCGACCGGGAAGTACACGACCGTGACCCACAGGGCGATGAACAGCGCCCACGCCGAGAACTTCACCCGGTCCGCGAGGGCGCCGCTGATCAGGGCCGGGGTGATGATCGCGAACATCAGCTGGAAGACCATGAAGACGAAGACCGGGATCGTGTACCCGTCCCACAGCTCGGTCAGGCCGATGTTGCTCAGGCCCACCCAGTCGGAGTTCCAGCCGACGACCGAGCCGGAGTCCGTGCCGAACGCCATGGAGAACCCGTACAGCACCCACAGGACGGTGACGATCCCGAGGCTGATGAAGCTCATCATCAGCATGTTCAGGGTGCTCTTGACCCGGACCATGCCTCCGTAGAAGAAGGCCAGACCCGGCGTCATGAGCATCACCAGGGCGGAACAGATGAGCATGAACCCTGTGTTGGCGGCAGACAGCGTCGGCGTGTCTGCGGCAAGGGTGATGGCTGGTGCCATCGGCGTCTCCTCGTCGTTGGTACGGCCCCGTGCGGGCGGAAGCCTGAGCGGAATGAGGGGTGGGCCGGTTATGCGCCATGAGACTGGCGCAGCGCGGTTTCGTTGGGCGCCCCTCGTTGTTTCGCGGCCGTGACGAAGAGGTCGTGCGTGTTACGCGTCGGTGAACTGCCTGATCTCCGCGCGGGCGATCGTTATCGTGGCGCAACCTGTACAGGCCGACCGCGACCGGTCCTCCGGTGACCTGGCGTGGGGGGAGCCGAGTCGGGCAGTTCGGGAGGGCCGGCCGCGGCCGGGGTTCTGGGGGATTCCTGGGTCTCAGACCGCCTCGGCGGTCTCCGGGAGTTCGGCGGCGAGCAGTTCGGTGAGGTCGACGACCTCGGCCAGTTCGCCGAAATCGCGTACGGCCGTGTCGACGGTTTTGCGGATGCGGGTGTTGACGCGTTCGGAGCGGACCTTCTTGGCGGTGCGGATGGCTTCGGTGGCCAGGGCGGTGCTCTGCTCGGGCGCGCGCCGCAGCAGGTGCACGGTGGCCAGGCCGATCAGGTTGAGTGCGTACGACCGCTGGTGTTCGTCGTCCTCGGCGAACAGTTCGACGGCCCGGCTCATCAGCGGCTCGGCCAGCGAGGCGTAGGCGGGGCTGCGGCCGGCCACGTAGGCGAGGTCGCGGAAGGAGTGGCTGTTCTCGCCGTGCAGTTCGGCCTCGGAGAAGAAGCGGATCCAGTCGGGGTCCGGTTCGTCCCACTCGGTGGCCTCGGCGAAGATGTCCTCGGCCATCCGCACCGCCCGTTTGGTCCGGCCGGGCTGCCCCATGTTGGCGTAGGCGCGGGCCTCCATCGCATACAGCATGGACTGGGTGCGCGGGCTCGCGCAGTCCCGGCTGCCGTACTGCGCGAGATGGATCAGTTCCAGCGCGTCGTCGGGCCGCCCGAGGTGGATCATCTGGCGGCTCATGCTGGACAGCACATAGGAGCCGAGCGGCCGGTCACCGGCCTCCTTGGCGGCGTGCAGGGCGAGCACGAAGTACTTCTGCGCGGTGGGCTGGAGCCCGACGTCGTACGACATCCAGCCGGCCAGCTCGGCCAGCTCGGCGGCGACCTTGAACAGCCTGGCGCGGGTGGCCCCGGGCTGGGGTTCCTGGAGCAGGTCGGTCACCTCGTGCAGCTGGCCGACGACCGCCTTGCGGCGCAGGCCGCCGCCGCACTGGGCGTCCCAGCGCCGGAACATCACGGTGGTGGACTCCAGCAGGTCCAGCTCGGGCCTGGACAGCCGCCCGCGCGCGCGCCCGGCGGGCATCGGCTCGGGCTCCGGCGCGGGCGGGGGCGTGGGCGTGGGCACCAGCCAGCGCTGCATGGGTTCGATGAGGGACGGGCCCGCGGACAGCGCCAGCGAGGTCCCGAGGAAGCCGCGCCGCGCCAGCATCAGGTCGCTGCGCGAGAACTCGCTGAGCAGGGCCACCGTCTGCGGGCCGGTCCAGGGCAGGTCGACACCGGTCGCGGAGGGGGCCGGGCGGCCGGCCCGCAGGCCCAGGTCCTCGACGGAGACGACGAGGCCGAAGCGCTCGGAGAACAGCTCCGAGAGGATCTTCGGGATCGGCTCGCGCGGGTTCTCGCCGTCCAGCCAGCGGCGGACCCGGGAGGTGTCGGTGGAGATGTGGTTGGCGCCCAGCCGGCGGGCCCGGCGGTTGACCTGGCGGGCCAGCTCGCCCTTGGACCAGCCGCTGCGCACGAACCAGGAGGTGAGCAGCTCGTTGGGGCGCTTGTCGGCGGGGCCGGGGGGTCCGACGTGTCCAGCGCTCGTTCCGCCACCACCGTTGCCGCTCACTGGAACGCCCCCATCCCTCAAGACCGCTTGCCGCCGAGTGCGCCAAGCCCTATCAGAATGCCGGTGTTCGGACCGTCCGTCCCACGCTTGTCACTCTTCGAACGGAAACCCGAGTTGCCTCCGGCATACCCACACGCGCAGTTGCCCGCCAGCTTCATGCACACAAAGTAATCCTACGATCACGCGTGCGGCCATGGCGATTCCAGAAGCGCCACCATTCGCCACCCCTTCGGATGAACACAGGGCGTCACGCTCGCGATTCACTTGACATAAGCCACTTGAGAGTGGGTGTGACGGAGCACGACAGGGGCGTGCGTCGCCGGGCACACCACCCCGGGTGCTTCCAGGCGCCGTCTGAAACGCTCGGCACTGGGGAGGTGGAAACACAGAGTCACCACGCGCGCCCGCATCGTAACCACCGGTGCGCCGAACCCGTTGGAGGGGGCATGGGCTTCACGATCGGCAGCAGTCTCGGCAGCAGTCGGGGGATCCGCGACCTCCGGTCCGCAGCGCGGCGCCGCGGCCGCTGGTCGGAGTGCACGGCGGTGGCCGAGTTCACCGGGCTGTGCGGATGGGACGTGGTGCCGGGGGCGCGGGCCGCCGCGGGTGCCTGCTCCTGCGGACGCGGCGACTGCCCGGCCCCGGGGGCGCACCCGCTGGACTTCGCGCCGGAGGTGCCCGCCGGGTCGACGCTGGGCGAGGTGAGCGAGGCGTGGGCGCGGTTCCCGGGCGCCGCGGTGCTGCTGCCGGTCGGCCGGACCTTCGACGTGATCGAGGTAGCCGAGCCCGTGGGCTGCCGGGCGCTGGCCCGGCTGGAGCGCATGGGGCTGCCGGTCGGCCCGGTCACCGCCACCCCGCAGGGCCGCGCCCACTTCTTCGTCGCCCCTGGCGCCGCCGCCGAACTGCCCCGGCTGCTCTACCGGATGGGCTGGGACGCGCCGTCCGCCCTGGACCTGCGCGGCCTTGGCCGGGGTGCGTACATCACCGCCCCGCCCTCCGACCGCGGCGGCCGGGGCCCGGTGCGCTGGCTGCGCCCGCCGGCCCTGGACTCGGCGGTCCACCCGCCCCAGGCCCGCTTGCTGCTGGGCACGCTGGCGTACGTGGCGCACCGGTCGCGGGCGTAGACCCGCAGCCCGCCCGCAGCCCGCAGCGCGCAGCGCGCAGCGCGCAGCAGGGTCCCGTACGCCGGAAGCGCCCGTCCCCGAGGGGGTCGGGCGCTTCCGCGCGGATGGAGAGGAACCGTTCAGTCACCGATAACCGTTCAGTCACCGATGAGCGCGTCCACGAACGCCCCGGGCTCGAACGGCGCCAGGTCGTCGGCGCCCTCGCCCAGACCGATCAGCTTGACCGGTACGCCCAGCTCACGCTGGACGGCGACGACGATGCCGCCCTTGGCGGTGCCGTCCAGCTTGGTGAGGACGATGCCGGTGATGTCCACGACCTCGGCGAAGACCCGGGCCTGGATGAGGCCGTTCTGTCCGGTGGTGGCGTCGAGCACGAGCAGCACCTCGTCCAGCGGGGCGTGCTTCTCCACCACCCGCTTGACCTTGCCCAGCTCATCCATGAGGCCGGTCTTGGTGTGCAGCCGGCCGGCGGTGTCGATGAGGACGACGTCGGAGCCGGTCTCCTTGCCCTCCTTGACCGCGTCGAAGGCGACCGAGGCCGGGTCGCCGCCCTCGGGGCCGCGCACGGTGTGCGCGCCGACCCGCTCGCCCCAGGTCTGGAGCTGGTCGGCGGCGGCGGCCCGGAAGGTGTCGGCGGCGCCGAGCACCACGCTGCGGCCGTCGGCCACCAGGACCCGGGCCAGCTTGCCGGTGGTGGTGGTCTTGCCGGTGCCGTTGACGCCGACGACCATGACGATGCCGGGCTTGCCGGCGGGCGGCTCGGTCTTGACCGCGCGGTCCATCTCGGGGCCGACCAGCGTGATCAGCTCTTCGCGCAGCAGGCCCCGCAGTTCCTCGGGGGTGCGGGTGCCCAGCACCCGGACCCGCTCGCGCAGCCGCTCGACCAGTTCCTGGGTGGGCTGCACGCCGACGTCGGCGGTGAGGAGGGTGTCCTCGATCTCCTCCCAGGTGTCCTCGTCGAGGTGCTCCCGGGAGAGCAGCGTGAGCAGGCCCTTGCCGAGCGCGCTCTGCGAACGGGAGAGGCGGGAGCGGAGCCGGACCAGCCGGCCGGCGGTGGGCTCGGGCACCTCCAGCTGAGGTACTTCGAGCTCTTCGACGACGGGCGGCTCGGCGACGGTGGCGCCGCCGCCGTCCGGGAGGTCGACCTCCTCTATCGTCCGGCGCGTTTCGTCGCGCGGTGTCTCGGCCTCGTCGCCGACGTGCGGTTCGGCCGGAGGGGCGGTGATGTCGGGGGCGGCGGGCGGCGGCTTCGGCAGCTGCTTCTGGCGGCGGCTGCCGACGACCAGCCCGCCGATCGCGCCGATCACGACCACGGCGATGACTACAGCAAGGATGACGATGTCCATAACGGCTCCAGTATCAGTCATGGGGCCCGCCGGTCACGGTCCCGCGGCACACCTGTCTTGGCGCTTCCTCCAAGAGACAAAGGCCGCCGGCGGGGCGAGATGGGAGCAAAGTACGATGACCGGGCCGCAGTGACGCGGGTAGATCCCCGACCGCCGCCCCCCTCCCCCACGAGGCGCGGGCCCCTTGAGGCACGGACCCCCACATGAGCGAAACCGCCGTCGCGACCGCCGGCGCCCTGGAGACCCGCGGCATCGAGCAGGTGCCCGATCACGAGCGCACCGCCCGCGTCCGCGGGCTGCTCCCGACCTGGGTCGGTGCCAACATCAGCGTGCTGCTGCTCACCATGGGCGCGAGCCTCGTCGTGACGTACCGGCTCGGCTTCTGGCAGGCGCTGATCGTCGCGGCCTGCGCGCCGGTGGTGTCGTACGGCCTGGTGGGGCTGATCGGCATCGCGGGCAAGCGGGGCGGGGCGCCGGGGATGGCGCTGTCCCGGGCGGTGTTCGGGCAGCGCGGCAATCTGCTGCCCGGTGCGCTGATCTGGGTGGCGCGCTGGGGATGGGAGACGATCAACGCGGTGACCGGCGCGTACGCGCTGCTGTCGGTGCTGGACATCCTGTTCGGGGTGCGGGCCAACCCGCTGCTGGACCTGGTGACGCTGCTGGCCTTCGTGGTCGCGACGTTCGCCATCTCGGGGCTGGGCATCAACGCGGTGCAGCGGTGCAACAAGTACGCGGCCTGTCTCTTCGGCGCCTTCTCGGTGCTGGTGCTCGGCCATCTGGTCGCCGACACCGACTGGTCGGCGGTGTTCGGCCGGTCCGGCGGGCCCGCGGCCGCGGTGATCACCGGGACCGGTCTGATCGCGGCGGGCGGCGTGAGCTGGATTCCGACGGCCCCGGACTTCACCCGCTACCTGCCGCGCACCGCGTCGGCGAAGGGGATCGTGGGCGTGACGGTGGGCGGTGCGGCCCTCGTCGTGCTGCCGATGGTGCTGATGGGCGCGGTCATGGCGGTCGCCACGCCGGACCTGGCCGCGGCGGCCGACCCGGTCGCCTTCCTCGGGGAGATCCTGCCGACCTGGATCGCGGTGCCGTATCTGCTGATCGCGCTGGTCGGCATGTTGCTGATCAACGCGATGTCGATGTATTCGGCGGGGTTCACCGCGCAGACCCTCGGCTTCCGGGTGCCGCGGCACTGGGCGGTCTCGGTGAACGCGGTGATCTCGCTGGTCCTCGGCGGGGTGCTGATGCTGGCGGCGACCAGTTTCCTGGGTTCGTTCACCGCGTTCCTGTCGCTGCTGGCGGTGGCCTTCTCGGCCTGGGTGGGCGTCTTCGGCGCGGACATGCTGCGCCGCCGGGAGTACGACGGCGCGGCCCTCGCCGACACCGGGCGCACCAGCGCGTACTGGTACCGGGGCGGCTTCTCCCCGGCCGCGGTGACCGCCTGGGCCGCGGGTCTGGCGGCGGGCCTGCTGTTCACCACGTCGAACTGGTTCACCGGCCCGCTGGCCGGCAACAACGTGGTCGGTGAGTACGGCCTCGGCTGGGTGGCGACGATCGTGCTCTCCGGCCTGCTGTACGCGGTACTGCCGAAGCCGGCGGTGACCGTCCCGGCGGAGCGGGGCGAGGACCCCGAGCCACTGGCCGTCTGATCCGCCGGGCGGCGCCGGTCGCGGGGCGGTGTCCACGGGTCCCGGCCGCGTCGACCGGCCGGGACAGGAACGACGTACCGCCCCGGTGCGCGCGTCTTCGTGCGACGCGGCGGACCGGGGCGGTACGTCTGTGGGGGGTGTCGAGGAGCGGGCAGCGGGGACTTGGCCCGGCTCCTCGAGTTCAGGGGCCTCGGTACGAGGCTCAGCCCATCTCCTCCAGTGCCTTGCCCTTGGTCTCCTTGACGAACTTCAGGACGAACGGGATGGAGAGCGCGGCGAAGACCGTGTAGATCACGTAGGTGCCGGAGAGGTTCCAGTCGGCCAGTGACGGGAAGCTCGCGGTGATGGCCCAGTTGGCGATCCACTGGGCGCAGGCGGCGACGCCCAGGGCAGCGGCGCGCAGCCGGTTGGGGAACATCTC